>JACCZL010000005.1 GCA_013695975.1 Chloroflexota bacterium | reverse complement strand
GGTGGAGGTGGATGGAGTCCAGGTGCCGATCGAGCGGAGTTGGAACGAGATGAAGGTGAGGGTGGTGGCCCCGCTGGGCCCGGCCACCGAGATCGACCCGGAGCACGCGCGGGAGCGCCGACCATCGGAGCCACATGGCCTACGCCCGGCGCGGCGACTGCCCGGCGAGCCATCCGGTGCCCGTGCCGGCCCTCGCGATGATCGTCCACTTCCCGATCAGTTTGGCTTTGGTTTCGGGAGAGTCGATCCGGAAGACCGGGTGGGCGGACGGATTCGGCAGGGCTTGGAATTGGCTGCGGACCTGATGCCCCCAGCGCTCCAGGTACGCCTCGATCAGGCGCGGCTTCTCCTCGCCGGGAACCTCGACCGCCCTGAAGGCCTTGACCCGCGAGCCGCGTCGGAGTTCGCCCGTGCCGACGGCCCGGAGGTTCCGGACCCAATCCGCCTCGCCGCGCGGCGCGACAAGGTACCGAGCGCCATCGAGCTCGAGGACGTTCACGGGGACCATGTGCCAGCGTCCGCTCCTGCGCCCGCGCACGGCCAGTGTGGGCACGAGCCCGAGCCGCATCAGGAGCGGGTTGACGAATCCGACCGACGAACCAGCTCGGCTTGAGGTAGCGCCTGCTGCCATCCACATCCCGCACTCCTCACCTTTGATGACCTGAGGGTGGGGGGGATTACCTCTGGCCCTGGCGTACTCATACCAGGGCCCGCGCGGTTTCCCCCTTTGTCCGCCACGACGGGTGCGATCCGGCGTAGCCGATCACCTGGCGAGGTGTGCTCCCCGGCGACCGATGAGCCGGCTGAGCAGGAGCCCGCTCAGCGCGGTGACCACGAGGGCCCCCGAAGAGCCGAAATTGGTGTACTGCGCCTCGACGTCGACCCCGATCCGCGCGGTCACCAGCCAGCCGAGCGGCCAGAGCACCGCGTTGGCCAGTGCCCACGCCGCGGCGCCGGGGATGCTACGGCGGAGGACGAGCGCTTGCAGCGCCCCGACCGCCGTGCCGGTCGCGGCGCCCTGGACGACCAGCTCGCGAATCTCGGTCCCGTAGCCCACCAGCGCACTCCCGACGGCGGTGCCGATCGACATGCCGGCGGCCGTCGCCGGAGCCCACCAGCCGACTCGTTCGAGATACCGTCGCAGCACCAACCACTGGGCCAGCCCGATCACCGCCCCGGCCAAGCCACCACCCAGCAGTGCTGGTCCGAAGGCATTGATCGGGCCGACGACACGCGCGGCCAGGCCGCCGAGCGGGAAGCCCACAAACGTGGCCAGCCAGACAACTCCGAGACTGAAGCGTCGACCGATGCGGGCACCTCCTGGGCGCCGACTGTACCACCTGGTGTCCCCGCGCCTGAGACGCGACCACTCTACGCCTGTATCGCCGGGGCGTCAGATCCGCGAGGGCCGCCGGCAGCTTCCCACTCCCCACCATGCCCCTTGGCTCTCAGCAACTTCTCAGATAATGCAGTCAGATAAGGGTCACTATGTGCAGGATGTCTTTCCGTAGCGGAACAGACAAAGAAGAGAGGGACCGACGAAGCGAGCCCCTCCAGTGCACCACCATCGAGTGCGCGCCTAGTGGGTCAGCAACGCTGGCGTACCCACCAGGATCGGTCGCCCAACTTAGTCGTCATCACCGGCGCCATCATCCTCGTCCTCAGCGTCGTCGTCGTCCTCATCGTCCTCTGCTTCGATCTCAAGCACCGCGCTCGTGGCCGCATCCACCACGACTTCGAAGACTCGCCCGTCGGCCTGCCGGATCTCGACCTCGTAGATGACCTTGCCACGCTCGCGCTCGCGCTCGACCTCCAGGACCGTGCCTGGAACGGCGCGCTGCGCCACCTCGCGCGCCTGCTCCGGCGTGATCTCGGCCGAGATCATGGCAGGCAGCAACTCCTGGGCGGACGCCAGACTTCCAGTCAGTAGCCCCGCGGCGACCAGGATCGCCGCGCCGGTGCCGTGGATGAGTCGCTTCAGTTTCATGACAGATCCTCCACTACCAGCGCGATACCACCAGTATAGTGGACGTCGTACGTGAATGGCCCGGGCGATGGGATGGATTTCGGTGATGTAGAAGGTCCGGCATACTCGGCCCGACGCCTCTAGCGTTGCTGTCAACCTCTTCCGTGATCCCGTATGATGGCCGGGGGAGGAGCCGTTCGTGAAGATCACCGATGTCCGCGCCGTCCCGCTCTCGATTCCGATGCGGCCGATGCGCCCGGCCTCCGCCTGGGCCGGCTGGAGCGGCAAGCAGGTCGTCGTCCGCGTGCTGACCGATGAGGGGCTCGAGGGTGTCGGGGAGACCTTCGCGTTCGGCAGCCCGCCCGGGGTTGCCGCGATCGTCGAGGACGCGCTCAAGCCGCTTCTCCTCGGACAGGATCCCTCGCGGGTCGAGTACCTCGCCAACGCCATGCAGCGCAGCGCGGTGAACTACGCCCGGAGCGGGCTCGGCATGTACGCCATCGGTGGTGTGGAGATGGCGCTCTGGGACCTGCTCGGCAAGGCGCGCGGGCTTCCCGTCTACGAGCTGCTGGGCGGGCTTGTCTGCCCACGGCTCCGGGCGTATGCCAGTATGATGCGCTACGACGCTCCCGCCGACGTGGCGGCCGCCTGCGAGGGGCTGGTTGCGCGGGGCTACACGCTGCTCAAGCTGCACCAGACCGACGTGGAGTCGGTCCGGGCCGCGCGCGAGGCGGTCGGCTCGGACATCGGACTGATGCTCGACGCGAATTGCCCCTGGACGCCGGCCGAGGCCGTCGAGGTCGCCCGTGCCCTCGAGCCCTACGAGCTGCGCTGGCTGGAGGAGCCGGTCTGGCCACCTGAGGACTACGCCGGGCTCGCTCGTGTCCGGCGGGAGAGCCGGATCCCGATCGCCGCCGGCGAGAATGTGAGCACCGTCTTCGGCTTCCGCGACTTGATCGCGACAGGCGCCGTGGACGTGCTCCAGCCGGACATCCCCAAGGCCGGTGGGATCGGCGAGACGCGGAAGATCCTCGCCCTTGCGACCGCGGCCAACCTCCCGGTGGCGCTGCACTCGTGGTTCTACGGCCCGGCCCTCGCCGCGACGCTCCACGTCGCCGCCGCGATGGGCGGCGCGATGCCGGTCGAGGTGGCTGAGGGCGAGCTCGAGGCGCCGACGTTCGGGCCCCCCATCACCGTGCGGGACGGCTGGGTCGCGCCGCCGACTGGCCTCGGGCTGGGGATCGAGCTGGACGACGAGACCCTGGACCGCTATCCCTACACCGCGGACTCGGCGCGCCCGTTCCTGCTCCGGTGATGGCGCGCCGCGTGGGCGAGGTGGAGGTCAGCGCTTAGCGAGCGACGGACCAGGCCGTCTCGATGGACGGCGGCTGAGTCAAGGTCTGCATCACCACGCAGTACTGTTCAGCCTTCTCCCGCAGCGCACGGAGTTGATCCTCGGTGGCGTCGGGGGCATCGATAGCGAACTGAAGGCGGACCTGCTCGAAGCCGACCGGCACGTCCTTCGCGATCCCCAGCGTGCCGCGCAGGTCGAGGTCTCCCTCGGCTGTGACGTCGATGCTCCGGGTGGGGATCCCCATCGCCGTCGCCACCATCTGGCAGGTGATCTGCGCGCAGGCGGCCAGCGCCCCGAGCAGTAGGTCCCCCGAGCAGGCCGCGGCGCCAGGGCCCCCGACGCCGCTGTGCGCCTCGGCCTGATAGATGGCGCGGCCAATGTCGACTGAGCAGGCGACCGGGGTATCCGTCTGGCTGCTGTGCGCCGTGAGCGTGATCCGTGAGCTACCTGGATCGGCGCGATACTGTTCCTTCAGGGGTTTCTGGAGTGTCCGAAGATCCATCTGCTGCCACCTCGAACGTATAGTATCCGGTTTCTAGCCCGGATCGCTCCGCCCAGCCGTCGGCGTATCAGTCCTCACCGAACTGCTCCGAGTACCAGCAACGATGAAGCTTCGCGCTCGCCTCTCTGGACTCGCCCTGATCGTTCTGGGGTTCGTCGGCTTCGGGTTGATCTACCTCCTGTGGTCGATCGGCGCCACACTCGCCCCGCGCCCGCCGCTGCCGCCCGGCATGCGTCCGGACCTGGTGCCGGTCATCTCACCCTTCACCTGCATCCTCCCGTTGGCGGCCATCGCCTCGTCGCTCCTGGTCCTGGAGGGACTGCGCCGGACGATCCTGCCGGAGTGACGGGCCCGCATGGTGGTGTCGTTGCGCGAGTATGGGCAGCTATCCTTGTAGGCGTGAACTTCCCCCGAGGACGCTGACCAGTGAGCCGCGACATCCTGGAGTTACCCGCCCCAGCGGCCGATGCTCGGCTGCCGTACGGGCCTGAGCGGCTCCACTTCGGGGATTTGCGGCTGCCGGAGACGTCGGGTCCGCATCCCGTGGCCGTGGTGCTCCACGGCGGATTCTGGCGGAACCGCTACGGCCTCGACTATATGGGACACGTCTGCGCCGCGCTGACCGCCGAGGGCGTCGCGACCTGGAACGTCGAGTACCGGCGGATCGGCGACGAAGGCGGTGGCTGGCCTGGGACCTTTCTCGACGTCGGCCTGGCGACCGACTACCTGCGTGACCTGGCCCCGACTCACGACCTGGATCTTCGACGGGTCGTCACCGTCGGCCACTCGGCGGGCGGCCACCTGGCGCTCTGGCTGGCCGGGCGGCATCGCATTCCCGCGGGGGACCCGCTTGCTGCTCGGGCGCCGTTACCGATCCGGGGCGTCGTGTCGCTGGCCGGCGTGACCGACCCGCGGCGGGCCTGGGAGCTGGGCCTGAGCGACAGCGTCGTCGAGACGTTCATGGGCGGCTCGCCCGAACGCCACCCCGAGCGGTATGCGACGGCGTCGCCGGCCGAGCTGCTCCCGCTCGGCGTTGCCCAGGTCCTGGTCCATGGGACAGCCGACGAGAACGTGCCCTTCGAGCTGAGCCGCGACTACCAGGTTGCCGCCGTGGCGAAGGGGGACGAGGCGACGCTCCTGGCCCTGGACGCGGCCGGCCACTTCGAGCCGGTCGATCCGCGCTCAGAGGCGTGGCCGCTCGTCGCCGAAGTCGTGCTGTCGCATCTACGAGGGGGGTGAGACGTGGAGGGGGAACACTCGATCACCTACGCCGGCTACCTACGGCTGGACGAGATTCTCGGGGCCCAGCACCCGGTCGGCCCGGCGGAGCTTGGCGCCCACGTCTGGGCGGCGGAGCACTTCTTCATCGTGGTCCACCAGGCGTTCGAGCTGTGGTTCAAGCAGGAGCTACTCGACCTTGAACGGGCCGCGGACGTCCTCGCGCCACGCGAGTCGGATCCGGAGCTGGCGCTCGACCACCTCGAGCGGGTGGCGGCGATCCACCGCCTACTGACCCAGCAGATGGTCCTGTTCGACCACCTCTCGCCCCGCAGCTTCCTCGCCTTCCGGCCGTACCTCGGGAGCGCCAGCGGGTCGGAGTCGGCCCAGTTCCGGGCCGTCCAGAAGGCGCTCGGCATCTCGCGCCGCGCCCCGAGCCCCGTCTACCAGGCCTTCAGCGTCGCCCTCGAACGGTCGGGGATGAGCCTCGAGGAGCTGTATCGCGAGCCATCGCGCGGCGGGGCCCTCTACCGCGTCGCCGAGACCCTCGTCGACATCTCCGAGAGCTTCTGGCTCCTCGCCGCCGCCCACGTCAGGATCGCCGAGCGGACGATCGGCGCCCGCCCCGGTACCGGCGGCACGATCGGCGTCAGCTACCTCGAAGAGGCCCTGCGCACCAAGGCCTTCCCGGAGCTCTGGGA
>JACCZL010001012.1 GCA_013695975.1 Chloroflexota bacterium | reverse complement strand
TACGGGCGCGGGACTCCTCGACGTCCTCGACCTGGAGCTGAAGTTGGGTGGAGACGATCAGGTGAACGGAGCGGACCGCGGTCATGGTCGCACCTCGGCAGGTAGGCGAGCGAGGATCGCCTCGTAGACCTCGCGGGCGAGGAGCAGGGCCTCTTCGCCTTCCTCGCGTGGCGGTGCTTGCAGTCCGCCGGGGTAACGGAACACCCAGGCGAACTGCGTGAGGTCCTCCGCTCGCTCTGCCAGGCTGCTCAGCGAACCGTCCAGGCGCGCGCAGGCGCTGCCCAGCTCCCGCAAATCATGTGTCTTGCGAAACGGCAGGTCATGCCAGAACAAGAACGCCTTCCAGGCCTTCTCGGCCGCTTGCTGGCAGTGAAACAGCGCCGTGTCGGGATGCGAAGGCGTGGAGCCGATCAGGACGGCCGCGGACTCGAGATCGGCGATCGCTCGCTGGAGCCACTCGCGCGCCTCTCCCACCTTCCGCGGATCAGGCTGCATGCAGCAACCTCCCTTCGCGAACGACCGTGGCCGCAAAGGACGCCTTCAGATGCACTCGGGCGTCGAACGTTTGGCGGTCCCAGACCACGACGTCCACGGCCGCGGGAATTCCGCGCAGGGCCCGGTACCCGCGCTGCGACAGGCGATAGGCCGGCTCGTCGAGGCGTTCGACCACCGCCAGAAAGTCGTAGTCGCTATCTGGGCCCGAGTCCCCCCTGGCCTGGGAGCCGAAGAGATAGATCCGCAACGGTTTCAAGGTGACGACCAGGCGGTTCACCATCTCACGAAGAATTGGGTCCCGATCGAGCAGCGGGTCTCTGGTCATGGTCGTACCTCCGCGGGCAGCCGGGAGGATCGTCGCGTAGCCAGGCGGAAGGCGGCGAGCTCGGCCTGGCGCTCGACGTCGGATCGCGTCGAGACTCGAGGCGACGCCCAGTCCCCCCTATGATAGGGCATGCAGCGGGAGACGCCCTTGCAGGCGGCGCGGCTCGCGCAGCTCGCGACGATGGCCGATTTTGAGGAGCGATGGCCGTGGAAGCGGTGAAAGAATTGCTCGCACGTTACCGGCGCTATCTCCTCGTCATGGACGAGTATGCTGAGACGTGGGATGAAGATCGTCTCGACCTGCTGAGCCCCGGTGAGGCGTTCGACATCCTGACGATTCGCGACCGCCTGGCGGAGGCGTACCTCACCCCTGCCCAGCAGCGTGAGCTGGAGCGCCTGGACGATCTCCTCGTGAAGTACGGCGACGTCGTGTCGGGCAACGCCCCGCCCGATATCCGCGCCCCCCGCTCGCGATGGTGGTGGCACCTGGAGGAAGGATCCGAGGCCCGCGACGACGCGCGCGCCGAGCGTCTCACCACTTCTTGATCACCGCGCGGATGGCCAGTAGGCCGCGGGGCGTCACGGCCGGACGTCGTCCGGTAGGCGAGCCAGGACGAACGTGACCGCCTGACGGGTCAGGTCCAGCGCTTCCGTGGCATCCGACTCGCTTGGCCGCGCCACGATCGGCGGGTACCGGAAGGCGACACCGTATGGAGTGACTCGCGCGGCAGCCACCGCCAGGAGAGGAGAAGGCGAGATCGATCTGCTGGCAGAGGGCGACCAGTTCGGGAAGGGCGTGTGTGCGCTGGATGGGCCGGCCGTGCCAGACCAGGAACGCCTTGAGCGCTTTCTCGAACGCCTGCTGGCAATGGTAGACAACGCCTGACAGCAGTGGAGGGTCAGCGCTCTTGGCCAGCTCGGCCAGTCTGAGATCCTCGCTCGCGACGAGCAGCCACTCGCGGGTCAGCTCTGCCTTCGGGTCAGGCAGCATACAGCAGCCGGCCCTCGCGGAGGATCGTGGCGGCCAGCGACCCCACGACGGGCAGGAAGCGATCGAACTCCTGGCGAGTCCAGACGAGGATATCCGCCGCCAGGCGGACGTCACGCAGGGCCAGGTGGGCGAGCTGAGCGCGCCGGTGGGGCGGCAGGTCGGAGTCCGGCACAACGACCATGAAATCGTAGTCGCTGTCCTCGCGACTGTCGCCGCGGCCTCGCGAGCCGAAGAGGTAAATTTGCTCCGGCCGAAGCGCGTCGACCAAGCATCGCACGGCCTCGGCCACCAGCGGGTCGCCGACGGTCGCCGATGGACCGCTCCCCCGGTCGGACTCCCGGGGCGCTCGATGGGTCACCACTTCTTGATCACCTGCTTCACGGCCAGCAGCCCAGCCTCCTGGAACGGACGAATGTTGACCTTCACGCCGTCGTCTAGGTCTGGCACGTACGGTCCCGGCCGTCCGGACTCGGCCTGGTCCTTCCAGCGGCAGCGGATGCGATACCTTAGCTCGTCGCCGCGCTCGATCACGACGATACGGGCGCGGGACTCCTCGACGTCCTCGACCTGGAGCTGAAGTTGGTGGGCGGTCGCCTCGTCCGCCCGCTCGCGGGCCCGCTGCTGCTGCTCGCGGAGCTGCTCGATCAGCTTGCCGGCGTAACGAGTCCGCGGTGATTGGAGCGTCGTCCGATTCAGCCTGTGGTAGAGCACGAACGCCTCAAAGGTCCGCTCTGGCGAGACGAGATGCCAGGCGCTCGGCCGCTGCTTGAACTGCTGGACGTGCCGCTTGAAGGAGTCCCGCCGCGGCCAGTCGCCGAGCTCCCGGCCGACCCAGTGGCGGAGCTCGCGCAGCGATGGGCCGTCGTCATCACCGGCGCGACGCGAACCGGCCTGCCTCGGACCGTAATCTCGAAAGGCGCGAAGCCGCGGCCCTCGACCTCGATGCCGACTCCGGGTGCGACCTCCATCTGAAAGTTCGTGTGGCAGTGGATGGGGACGGGCTCAGTCACGCCACCCAGGGTACTCTATCCGACGGCCTCTCGGCTCCATCCCTGTAAAGCAGACCACCGCCACCACGGGCAGCCCACCGTCGCAGCATCCCGATCTGGTGTGAAAGATCGTCGGTCCCCAGGGGTAGAGCTAAGTGAGGGCGCCATCAGCGGAGACCCGCGGGTCCCTCCATCCCCGTCGGTAGCGCGCGGTCCCCCGAAACCGCGCTATGCCCTACTCCCACCACGCGGAGGTCGACGATGACTGCCACCGATCACGGCCCGCACGTCCTGGCTCGAATCGTGGCCGGCGTCGCGGTCGACGCCCACGACCTGGACACCCTCGACGAGCCCTGGCGCGGGCTGGCCCGATCCGTCCTGCCCGCCGGCGACCCCGCCGCCCGCCTGGCAGCGCTCAAGGCCGCCCTGGCCGACCAGCCGGATCGAGCCACGATCGTCGCGGCTCTCTCCGCCGCCAAC
>JACCZL010000990.1 GCA_013695975.1 Chloroflexota bacterium | reverse complement strand
GCCGAAGGGCGCGATGAATCGCGCCCCTACGGGGTTTTGGCGTCCTCGGCGCACCGAAGAGCATCATGCCTCACGTCTCATCACTCGTCTCCTGTCTGCTCGCCCTCCTGCTGTTGGGACCAACCGTCGCGGTGCCCGTCGACCGCGATGACTGGGCGCGGGCGCGGGCGCCCGAGACGCTCGAGCTGCTCGCGTCGACGCCTCAGCGGGTGCGGGATCCGGTCGCGCTGGTCGCGCGGGTTACTGGGGCGCCGATCGCGCGGGTGGCGCGGGAGGGGCCGCCGGAGCCGTTCGCGGTCGGGCGGGTCGACAGCTTCTGGGTCCTCGACCACAACGACAACACCTACAAGCGGCGCGAGGCCGAGCTGCGGCTGGTGACCCCGCATGTCTACTGGTACGTCGAGCCCGGCCGTGATGTACGAGCGGACGATCTCCAGCGCTCGGCGGCCCACTTCGAGGACGTGACCTACCCGACGGTGCATCGCTATTTCGGGAGCGAGTGGTCGCCCGGCGTCGACGGCGACCCGAGGATCACGGTCTTCATGGGGACGGTCCCCGGCGTGGCGGCCTACTTCTCCTCGTGGGATGAATACCCTCGCTCGGTGTTCCCCTACTCGAACGAGCGCGAGATCGTTCACCTCAACGTCGGCTCGTCGCGGCCCGGAACCGCCGGATTTGACGCGACCCTGGCCCATGAGTTCCAGCACATGGTCCACTGGAACGTCAACCCGGCCGATGAGACCTGGGTCGACGAGGGCAGCGCGGAGCTGGCCGCGTCGCTGGCTGGCCCGGCCCGAGCGGCCGGCGGCACGAGCCAGTTCGGCCGCCAGCCAGACGTCCAGCTCACCGCCTGGTCCGAGAGCAACACGAGCTCGCACTATGAGTCGGCGTTCCTCTTCATGCAGTACTTCGCCGACCACTACGGCGGTCCCGACGCCCTGCGCAGTCTCCTGGCGGAGCAGGGGCGGCCGCCCGAGACGTTCGACCGCTACCTTGCCCGGTCCGGCTATGGGGTCGGCTTCGACGAGGTCTTCCAAGACTGGATGGTGGCAAACCTGGTCGACGACCCGCGGGTCGAGGGCGGGCGCTATTCCCACGCGCGGAGCGACCCGCGGATGACCCTGCTCGGCCGCTTGCGACCGGGCGAGCCGCCGCTGGTCGAGCGGGTCCACCAGTATGCCGCCGACTACGTCGAGCTGGTCGGCGATGGCGGCAACGTCGAAATCCTGTTCGAGGGCGCGCCGACCGTCCGCCTGGCCGGAGCCGACCCGACGAGCGGGCGCAAGCTCTGGTGGAGCAACCGTGGCGACGGTCTGGACACGTTCATGACCCGCCGCTTCGACCTGGCCAGCGTCGCCGCCGCGACCCTCCGCTTCAACCTCTGGTACGACACCGAGCGGGACTACGACTACTTCTACGTCATGGCCTCGCGCGATGGCGGCGCGAGCTGGCAGGTCCTCAGCGGGGCGCTCGCGAGCGACGCCAACCCGACCGGCAACGCCGTCGGCCCCGGCTACAGCGGCAGGAGCGGCGCAGACGGCCCGGCGTGGGTGCGCGAGCAGGTCGACCTGACCCCGTTTGCCGGTGGCGAGGTCCTGCTTCGCTTCGAGTACGTGACCGACCAGGCCTACAACGCCGCTGGGGTCCTCGTCGACGATGTCGAGATCCCGGAGATCGGTTACCAGGACGACGGCGAGCTCGAGACGGGCTGGGTCTCCGAGGGCTTCATCCGCTCGGACAACACGATCCCCCAGCCCTGGGGTCTGAGGTTGGTCGAGTACCGTCGCGGCGGCGAGGTGACCGTCCGCCCGCTCGCCGTCGGCCCCGACGGCCGCCTGGCCGAGCGCCTGCCCGGCCTGGGTGGCGAAGTGGAGCGCGCCGTCCTGGCGGTCAGCGGCCTGGCCCCACGGACCCTCGAGACAGCGCCGTATCGCGTGAGCCTCCGTCGCGCGGGGTAGGAACAGCGGATGGTCGACGATTTTCAGGTGGAGCCCGACGTGTTCGGGCGGATCCGCGCGGCATGCTGGGACGTCAAGGATCGGGCGCGGTACGTCAAGGTTGACTACGCCCGGCTCCACGAGTACGCGGCGTCGCTGCCGCTGGAGCTGGCCGAGACGCCGGCGCTCGATCCTCGTCACCACTTCTTCGGCTCGCCTGACGAGACGCTGGCGTACACCGTCACGCTCGACGCGATCAACTTTGGCTCCGGGTACTTCCCGCACCTTCGCAAGCGCCCGAGGCTGTCCGGCTACTTCACGGTCGCGACGTCGCTGAAGGAGCGCTTCGAGCGCGGCGGCCCGATCGGGGCGCGCGAGCTGCGGCGTCTGGGCGCGGTCGAGTGCGCCGAGATCTTCGGGCAGGAGCCGAACGGGCCGGACTTCGCGGGGAGCCCGCGGGCCGAGCTGATGGGCCTGTTCGCGACGGCGCTGAACGACCTCGGCGGCGAGCTGCTCGAGCGCTTCGACGGGAGCTTCGCGACGCTGGTCGGGGCGGCCGAGCAGTCGGCCGAGCGGCTGGTCGGGATCCTGGCCCGGATGCCGTTCTTCCGCGACGTCAGCCGCTACGACGAGCTGGAGGTGCCGTTCTACAAGCGGGCCCAGCTCACCGCGGCCGACCTCGACCTGGCGCTCGGGGGCCGCGGCCTGGGCACGTTCGGCGACCTCGACCGCCTGACGATCTTCGCCGACAACCTCGTCCCGCACGTCCTCCGCGTCGACGGTATCCTGCTTTACGACGACGACCTCGCGGCCCGCATCGACCGTGAGGAGCCGATCCTGAGCGGCTCAGCGGAGGAGATCGAGATCCGCGCCTGCGCCGTTCGGGTCGTCGAGATGCTGGTCGACGCGCTGCGCCGCATCGAGCGGCCGGCGACGGCCCGGCGCCTCGATTACCTGCTCTGGAACCGCGGCCAGCAGCCCCGCTACAAGGCGATCCCTCGCCACCGGGCGCGCAGCGTCTTCTACTGAGCCGGATCGGTGGGTCCACCCCGTCGTGGGTAGTGGGCTGCCCAAGATGCTCATGTCGCGCCCAAGATGCTCAAGATGCTCATGCATGTGCGCACGAGCATCTTGGCGATCGAGGACGGCCGGATGATCATCTTGGCGAGGATCCGCCCCGCTAGCCCTTCGGTTTGCGCCCCGACTCGGGCGCTCAGGGGAGTCGGAATCGCCAGACGCCCTGGTCGGTCGCGGCGTACAGGTTCTGCCCGTCGACG
>JACCZL010000989.1 GCA_013695975.1 Chloroflexota bacterium | reverse complement strand
TGGCGGTGCCGACGGTGTGGTTTTCGAGCGGCCGACCCCGCCGCTCGGCCATCCGCTGGGCGTGCTCCGCCGAATTGTAGTAGCTCCGATTGTTGTGCATGACCATCAGGAGCGGCAGCCGGTCGTGGGCGACCGTCCAGAGGGCCGAAGTGCAGTAGAGCAGGTCGCCGTCGGCCTGGAGACTGACGACGATCCGCCCGCTGTTGCGGTGGGCGAGCGCCACGCCGGCCGCGAGACCGATGCCCACCCCCACACCGCCGCCGGTCGGCCCGCTCGCGTACCGGTAGGGGGCATCGAGCTCCCAGAGACGACGGGGCCAGGGGTTGTGGCTGTGGTAGGCCAGCACCCAGTCCTCGTCGCGGATCGTCTCCCAGACTGCCGCGGCCATGGCGGCGACGGCGATCGGCGACTCCTCGGCCCGCGCCGCGGCTTCCCGTCGCCAGGTGGCCCGAAGCTCGTCGTGGCGGGCCGTCCAGCGCGCCCGACGCTGGTCCCCTACCGCCCGACGGCCGGGTAATCGCTCCCGGACGAGCTCGGTCAGCGCGCCGAGGCAGACCGAGCTGTCGGCGACGATCGAGAGGTCGGTCGGGACCAGCGTCTGGAAGTCGTGGGTCCAGCTTCGTACCGCCAGGTCGCCGAGTTTGATCTCGACGATCTTCGTTTCCGCTTGCAGGGTGGGCCGAGTCTGACCCGATCCATCGCGCGGATTGAGTGCCTGAGCGAGGTCCCACACGTCGAGCGCCAGAATCAGATCCGCCGCTCGGATCACGTCGGCGTCCGCGCCGGAAAGGTTGAGCGGGTGTGTGTTCGGCAGGTTGAAGCGTTCTTCGCTGCTGATGACCGGGGCGCCGAGCAGCTCGGCCAGCGCGGCCAGGGCTGGGACCGACTCAGGGTGGCGCCCAAAGCGCCCAACGGCGATAGCCGGACGCTCGGCCGCGGCCAGCCAGTCCGCGGCGCGGGCCAGCGCGGCGAGATCGGCCCCGGGTCGGCTGGTCTCGACGTAGGGTTTCGGGTCCGGCACGGTCAGACCGGCCGGGACACGGTCTTCCTGAATCGCCGCGTCGAAGCAGACGTAGACCGGTCCGGTCGGCTCGAGGCACATCGACCGATAGGCGCGGTAGAGGGCGTCGGGCACGGCCGCGAGCGAGGCCGGCTGGTCATCGAACTTGACGTAGTCGCGGACCAGGTTGCCCTGGACGTTGGCGGTGTGGACCCAGTCGATCCAGGGCCGCCGGCGGGTAGTGTCCATCGGGCCAGTCCCGCCCAGAACCAACACCGGAGCGCGGTCGACCCAGGCATTGAAGATGGCCATCGTCGCGTGCTGGAGGCCGACGACGTTGTGGGCGATCGCGGCCATCGGGCGGCCGGACATGCTGACCAAGAACCTGAACGTCACGTTCTCGATGGTCTGGGTGATCGTGCTCTCGAACGTGATCGCCGTCGGGGTATCGTTCCTTTTCCTCCAGCAGCTCGCGCGCCTGACCTACATCAAGGGGACACTGCTCGTCCCGTTCTTGCTGGTGCTGCTCGCGCTCGGGGCGTACACGGCGCACAACAGCCTTGCCGACATCATCCTCATGCTCCTGGCCGGCGCCGTCGGCGTGGCGGCGATCCGCTGGAACTGGCCCCGCTCGCCCCTGCTGCTGGCGCTCGTCCTGGGGGACACGGCCGAACGCTACCTCTTCCTTTCCAACTCCCTGTATGGCTGGTCCTGGCTCGGGCGGCCGATCGTCCTCACGCTCGCGGCGGTCACGCTGCTCGGCGTCTTCGGCCCGCCGCTCCGCCGTCGGCTGCGGCGGCGCTCGGGGGTCGATCACTCGGGTCCGCCGGCCGTTGGAGCGACGCATGCCGGCTAGGCGCTGGCAGCGAGCCGACCTGGCGATCACCGTCGGCTTCCTGGTCTTGTTCGTCCTTGCCCTCGTCCAGGCGCGGGCGTGGCCCTTTCGCACGTCGCTCTTCCCGACGATCATCTCGTCGTTCGTGATCGCGATCCTGGTGCTGAAGCTGGTCCTCGACCTGAGCGCCGCGGCGCGGCGGGCGCCGGCGGCCGTCGCCCCCACGGTCGGCGGGCTCGTCGAAGAGGAGGAGGCGGCCGCGGCCAAGCTTGAGGACGTCTTCGAGACGGCGCCCCGCGCGGTCTGGCTCTCGGCGCTCGTCTGGATGGCGGCCTTCTTCGTGTTGCTCTGGGCGGTCGGCATCTTGATCACCCTCCCGCTCTTCGCCTTCGTCTACCTGCTCCGGGTTTCGCGCGAATCGGTCCCGCTGGCGGCCGGGTATGCCGCCGGCGCCTGGCTGTTCATTTACGCTCTGTTCGACCAGGCGCTCCACGTCCCGCTCCCGACCGGCGCCCTCCTCGGCGCGTTGGGGTTGTAAGGAGGATCCTTTGATGCGCGTCTCGCTCGCCGGGCTGACCGCCCTGTTCGT
>JACCZL010000131.1 GCA_013695975.1 Chloroflexota bacterium | reverse complement strand
GCGCCGTGCGGGCCGAGGTGATCGGCATGGAGGACCGCTTGGCGACGCCGGCTGAATTGGAGCGGATGCAGGCGCTCGTCGACGAAGGCATGGCCGACGGGGCGGTCGGCTTCGCGACCGGGCTCGACTACACGCCGAACATCTGGTCGGACACGGACGAGCTGGTGGCGTTGTGCGAGGTGGTCGCCCGCCGCGGTGGGCTGTACGTGACCCATATGCGCCACAGCCTGGGCGACGGCGTCCTGGACCCGATGCGCGAGGCGATCGAGATCGGGCGACGCAGCGGCGTGCGCGTCCAGATATCGCATTTGCGAGGGGATCGGCTCGGCCGCCCGCAAACGGCCGACGACGTGCTCGGCCTGCTCGACGAGGCGCGAGCCGCCGGCGTCGACGTCACCTACGATAGCTATGGCTACGCCCGTGGCAGCTCGCTGCTCCACCGGATGGTGCCCGATTGGGCTCATGTCGGCGGACCTGATGCGCTGCTCGCCCGTCTCAGGGAGCCCGCGACTCGGGAGCGGATCTGCCGCGAGATCGGGGCCCTGAAAGCGGATTGGTCGCATGTCACGATCGGCGGCGTCGCGAGCGACGCTCACCGCGATCTCGAGGGGTGGTCGATCGCCGAGGCCGCCGCCGAAGCCGGTCGCGACATCGTCGAGTTTGTCTGCGACCTGCTGGTCGAGACGGAGCTCGGGGTCTCCTACGTCGCCGACCCGAACACGTCCGAGGAGGCGATCCGCCAGGTGCTGGCCCATCGGCTGGCGACGAGCGGGAGCGACGGGCTGTGCTGGGGCTCGGCTCGCCATCCGCGGGCCTACGGCTCATTCGCCCGCGTGCTCGGCCACTACGTCCGCGACGAGCGCCTGATGCCGCTCGAGGAAGCCGTTCGCAAGATGACGTCGGCCGGTGCCCTGCGCCTTGGCCTAAACGATCGCGGCCTAATCCGCGAGGGGATGGTGGCCGACCTGGCGGTCTGGGACGACAGGACGATCGATGCCCTCAGCACCTACGAGCGCCCGCTCGAGACGGCAGTCGGCGTCTCGCACGTCCTCGTCGGCGGCGAGCTAGTGCTCGAGGATGGCCGCCACACCGGCGCCACGCCCGGCCGGGCCCTCACGCCGCTGCTGGCGTGATCTGCTTCCCGGTTGACGACCCGAGTGCCGGTCGCACATACTTGACCACGGGACAAGTAGAGGATCCTCGCGGGCGATGAGTCGCGAGGGAGAGCTGGTCGAGTGCGCTTTCCTCATGCCGCTGGTGCGGGACAGTGACCGGAAGCGTCATCGACCCTCGCGTTGGCGAGCGCTCGAGAACGCTCTCTACGGGGAGTTCGGCGGGTATTCGGGACCGGAGCCGTTGCATCGAGTCCATCGCGCAGCCCATCCGAGCCTCGGCGAATATGAGAGTGACGTTGGTCTCAGGGTGTCGGATAGGAGTCGCAGATACATCGTGGCCATGCCGCGGGAGCGGCTGGACGATCTACGACAGATCCTCCGACAGGCCGCGAACACCTTCGATCAGGAGGCGGTCTACCTCTCGGTCGCCGGGCGCGTGGAATTCGTCAGAGGCACCGAGGCAAATGGGTACCTCCCCTGAAAGGGCAGCATGATTTACACGACGATCACCCGCCGCGGCATCGACCTGGAGCCGCTCAGCTCGGAGGAACGGGCGTTTCTGGCCAGGCTCGAAGTGCTCTTTCGGAAGCGTCCTGATTGGGATGAGTTCGCGAGAGCGTGGGGCGAACTCGGCCGCGCAATGCTTTGGAAGGAAGGCACTGTCCCCGTGGGCCATCCGGTCTATCGGATCTGCCAGGATCTCGAGATGCGCCTCGGGATCACCCAGGGGTTGGTGGCGCCGCCGGACTATCGGGATCAACTCGTCGACCTGATCGAAGAGCGGTTCGGATCGGCGTACCGATTTTGTCAGGCGACGGGCATCGACCAGGGCCACCTGAGTCGGGTTCTCGCGGGTAAGAAGCATTTCAGCCAGGAGACGTTTGCCCATGTCCTGGAGGCCCTTGGGGTCGAGATCGTCCTGATGGACCGCGCCGAAGTAGCTGAACGAGCGTGGCTGGACGTGGGGCCGGTGTCGCGACCGGAGCAGGGGGCGATGATCCCCCCTCAGTCTGGTTGACCAGAGGCCCAAGATGGCGCCGTGTTCCGTGGGTGGCCTGGGCCGCGAGGGCCTGCAGGCCAACCTGGCCATTTGCAACGAGCGGACGATCGCGGATCCCAATAGCTCCGAGCGCCCACTCGAGGCGGCCGTCGGGGTGTCACACGTCTTGGTCGGCGGCGAGCTGGGGCTCGAGAACGGTTAGCACACTGGCGTGACGCCTGGTCGTGCGCTCAAGCCCTTGCTGACCCGCGACCCAGCCCGCTAATCGGTCATTTGTCATGCACGTGGGCTTTCCTGAAGGCTCAGTCCTCCTGGGAGCGCGGGCGTCCCCTTCGCGCTCGACCAGATCCACAGAAATGGGGCAGACCCCAGGTGGAATCTTGCTTGACACCCCATCGCCCGTCCCTTACGATGCCCGCGTATGGCGACGGACAAATTGACTTCGACGGTGCCGCTGAAGACGGCGTTGCATGGACGGCATGTCGCGGCCCGCGCGCGCCTGGTCGACTTCGCGGGCTGGGACATGCCGATCCAGTATCGGGGCATCCTGGCCGAGCACGCCGCAGTCCGCGCCGCCGTAGGCGTGTTCGACCTGTCTCACATGGGGCGGGTGTACGTGCGCGGCGCCGGGCCGCACGGGCTGGTGCAGTGGCTCGCGACCAACGATGTCAGCAGGCTGACCCCGGGCCGGGCCCAGTATTCGCTCTTCTGCGGTGACGACGGGCGCATCCTCGACGACGTCGTCGTCTACAACCTCGGTCACGAGCTGATGATCGTGGTAAACGCCTCGAACCGCCCGAAGCTGCTCGAGTGGATCGCAGACGCTCGGCGTCGACCGCTGGCTCCCCCTGCCGCGCTCCACGACGCCACCACCGAGACGGCGATGATCGGGTTTCAGGGGCCAGCGGCGCAACGCTCGCTGCAACCGCTCGCCGAGGCGTCGCTGGACGATCTGCGCTACTACGCCGCCGTCGCCACCACCGTCGCCGGGCGGCCGGCCCTCGTCGCCCGCACAGGCTACACCGGCGAGGACGGCTTCGAGCTGATCGTGGCCGCCGAGGACGGGCCGGCCATCTGGGACACGCTGCTCGAGGAGCGCGGTGGGGTGGTGCCGGTCGCCTGCGGCCTCGGGGCCCGCGACACCCTCCGTCTCGAGGCCGGGATGGCCCTGTACGGCCACGAGATCGACGAAGGGACCAGTCCGTACGAGGCCGGTCTCGGGCGGGTGGTCAAGCTCGACAAGGGGCCCTTCGTCAGTCGCGACGCGCTGGCGACGCTCGCCGCGCTGGAGCCCGAACGTCGCCTGGTCGGGTTCGAGCTGCTCGAAAGCGGCGTGCCGCGGCAAGGCTATCCGATCGTCGACGAAGGCGAAGTTGTGGGTACAGTCACCAGTGGCACGGTGTCGCCGACGCTCGGTAAACCGATCGGGATGGGCTACGTCTCGGCCGCGCTCGCCGAGCCAGGTTCCCGGCTCGGCGTCGAGATCCGAGGACGCGCCGTGCCTGCCGTGGTCGTGGCAACCCCCTTCTATCAGCACCGTACGAAGCGGGCAGGGCGAGCTCCGGCCGCCCCGCCCAGCGCTGGAGGATGACCCGTGGACCCGGACGATCGCAAGTACACCAGAGAGCACGAGTGGGTGAAGCTCGACGGCGAGCAGGCCGTCGTGGGCATCACCCAATTTGCCCAGGACCAGCTTGGCGATGTCGTGTACGTCGAGCTCCCAAAGGTGGGCGCGCGGCTCGAGATGAGCAAGCCGTTCGGAGTGATCGAGTCGGTCAAGACCGCCTCGGACCTGTTCGCCCCGCTGAGCGGCGTCGTCGTCGAAGTCAACACCGCCATCGTCGACGAGCCGCAGCGGGTCAACGACACCCCCTACGAGGGTGGCTGGCTGATCAAGGTGGAGCCTGACGACGTGTCGGAGCTCGACCAGCTCATGACGGCGCAGCAGTACGGCGACAGCGTGGTCGCTTCGTGAGGGGTTAGCCGGCCGCTATGGCGTTCGTACCGCTCACTGCCGCCGAGCGGCAGGTCATGCTCGAGGAGGTCGGGATCGAGTCGGTCGCGGACCTGTTCGTCGATATACCGGAGCGCTTTCGCTTTCCCCAGCTCGACGTTCCGGGCCCGCTGACCGAGATCGAGACGGTCCGCAAGATGACCGGCCTGGCGGCGAAGAACCGAGCTGTCGGCGACCTGGCCTGCTTTGTCGGAGCGGGGGCCTACAACCATTACATCCCGAGTGTCGTCGGGCACATGATGGGGCGGTCGGAGTTTTACACCTCATATACGCCCTATCAGGCCGAGATGAGCCAGGGCACCCTCCAGTACATGTTCGAGTTCCAGAGCCTGGTCTGCGACCTCTTCGAGATGGACGTGGCCAACTCTTCGGTCTACGACGGCGCCTCGGCGGCCGCCGAGGCGGTCCTGATGGCGCTCCGGATCTCGCGTCGTGACCGCGTCGTCCTGGCCGGATCGGTCCATCCAGAGTACCGCGCCGTCATCGCCAGCTACCTCGACGGCCATGGGGCCAGACTCGAGACGGCCGAGGTCGAGCTGCGCGCCGACTCGGTCATCGAGCAGCCCCTCGCCGAGCTGATCGACGACACCACCGCCTGCTGTGTCGTCCAGCAGCCAGACTTCTTCGGCAACGTCCGCGACCTCGGGCGGATCGCCGAGCGCTGCCGCCAGGTCGGGGCGCTGCTGGTGTACGTGGTCGCCGAGCCGGTCTCGTTGGGCTTGCTCAAAACGCCCGGGGCCTGGGGCGCGGACATCGCCATCGCCGAAGGGCAGCCGCTCGGGGTGCCGCTCAGCTTCGGTGGGCCCTGGGTCGGCATGATGGCCTGCAAGCAGGAGCACGTCCGCCAGTTGCCCGGGCGGATCGTCGGCGCCACGACCGACCACGAGGGTCGACGCGGCTTCGTCCTGACCCTGCAGGCCAGGGAGCAGCACATTCGGCGCGAGAAGGCGACCTCCAACATCTGCACGAGCCAGACCCTGCTGGCGCTCGGGGTCACCGTCTACCTGTCGGCCCTCGGTCCAGGTGGCCTCCGCCAGGTGGCGGCCTTGTCCCACAAGACCGCCCGCGCCGTCGCCGAACGGATCGCCGACTTGCCAGGGTATCGCCTCCTGAACGACGGTCCGTTCTTCAACGAGTTCACGATCCTCTGCCCCCAGGACGGCGCCACGATGCGCTCGCGGCTACTCGAACGGGGCATCATCGGAGGCTACCCGCTCGGGCGAGACTACCCGGGCTTCGAGCAGGCGCTTGTCCTGTGCTGTACGGAGCGCAATGACGACGACGAGATCGAGCGGCTGCTCGCGGGCCTGGCCGAGCTAGGAGGCGCTCGATGACCGAGCCGCTCCTGTCCGAGCTGAGCCGACCGGGCCGGGTTGGTCAACGCTTCGCGCCGCCGGAGCGCTGCGAGGGTGCCACCGACGATCTCCCGCCGGAGCTGCTGCGCGACGAGCTGGTGTTGCCGGAGCTGAGCGAGCTCGACGTCGTTCGGCACTTCACCCACCTGTCGACCTTCAATCATTCGATCGACGCCGGCTTTTACCCGCTCGGCTCCTGCACCATGAAGTACAACCCGAAGGTCGACGAGGACGTCGCCCGTCTCCCGGGTTTTGCTCAGTTGCACCCCTACCAGCCGGAGGAGTCGGTGCAGGGGGCGCTCGAAGTCATGCTCGAGCTGCAACGGCTGTTGGCTGCCATCCTCGGCTTCGACGCCGTGACGCTCCAGCCGGCCGCCGGCGCTCAGGCCGAGCTGTGTGGGATGCTCCTGATTCGCGCCTACCACCGCGAGCGGGGAGACGTTCGTCGAACCAGGGTCCTGATCCCCGATTCGGCCCATGGGACCAATCCCGCGACGGCCGCGATGTGCGGCTACAGCACGG
>JACCZL010000970.1 GCA_013695975.1 Chloroflexota bacterium | reverse complement strand
CCGCGGTCCCAGGACGGCTCGTCATTCGTAGAGCTGGCCCTTGCTGGAGCGGAGCGCCGGTGGAGCGAGCTCACCCCCGTCACTGCGCAGGTCGGGGCTGATTGGTGACGGGAGGGCCGGCATGACGTGGCCGTCGACTCGGACCGAGTCGGAAAACACGCCACGCGCGCGGAAGTGCGGCTCGGCGAGCGCCTCCTCGAGCGTGTTGACGACGTTGCAGCAGACGTCCTGGCCCTCGAATGTGGCCCGCCACGACGCCGACGGGCGCGCGGCGATGCATGCTGCGACCAGGGTTCGAGTGCCCTGAGGGTCGCCCACGTCGTCGATCCGCGACGCATCCAGCCCGATCAGCTCACAAAAGCGCGTCCAGAAGCGGTCCTCGAGAGGGGCGGCGGCCACGTACCGCCCGTCGGCGGCTCGGTACAGGTTGTAGCGGGGAGAACCGCCGGTCACCAGCTCGGCGGACGGAGTCGGCCAGCGGTCGGCGCCGAGGCCGTTGCCGAGCGCCCAGTACATCCACGGGAAGAGGTTGTCGCTCATCGCGATGTCGAGCCAGATTCCCTCGCCCGTCCGCTCCCGCTGCAAGAGCGCCAGGAGCACGTTCGCCAACGCCGGGTAGGAGCCGCCGCCGATGTCCGCCACGAGCACCCCTGGCACCGTCGGCTCGACCAGCGAGAGCATCCCGGCCTCGGCTACATAATTGAGGTCGTGCGCCGCTACCCCGGACTTGGGGCCATGTTGCCCGTACCCGGTGATCGAGCAGTACACCAGGCGCGGGTTGACGGCGCGCAGGCGCAGGTAGTCCAACCCCAGGCGGGCCATCACGCCCGGTCGGAACTGCTCGACGAGCACGTCGGCGCGCTGTAAGAGCGGCTCGAGCTGGGCACGGTCGGCGTCGCTCCGAAGGTCCAGGGCGACGCTCTCCTTCCCGGCGTTGAGCAAGGCGAAGTTGACGGAGGTCGTCCCAAACCGGGGCTCGTACTCGCGCATCTCGTCCCCAATCGGCGGTCGTTCGACCTTGATCACACGAGCCCCAGCCTGCCGCATCCAGAGGGTGGCGAGCGGTCCCGGCAACAGGGTGGTGAAGTCGAGGACGAGCATGCCCTGAAGCGGACTCACTCGACCCGCCGACCCGTCTGTTGAGCGCTCATGCCACCATCCTCCTGCTAGCGGCCGTTCTTGCGCTCCACGAATGCCCGTCCGATGTGGACGCGCTGGATCTGGTTGGTACCCTCCCAGATCTGAGTCAGCTTGGCGTCGCGGAACAGGCGCTCGACCCGCACGCCCTTGATGTAGCCATACCCGCCGTGGAGCTGGACGGCGTTGCTGGCGATCTCCATCGCCAGGTCCGACGCGGACAGCTTGAGGATCGAGGCCTCGATTGCCACATCGGAGACGCCTGACTCGAGCAGCCGAGCGACGTGGAACATCCAGGCCTCGGTCATCGCCAGCCTGGCGGCCATGTCCGCGACCATGAACTGAATGCCCTGGAAGTCGATGACCCGACGACCGAATGCTTGACGCTGGTTGATGTAGGCCACGCCGTCGTCGAACGCGGCTCGGGCGATGCCTAGCGCCTGGGCCGCCACACTCGGGCGGGACGTGTTGAGCGCGCCGAACAGGATGCTCAGCCCATCGCCAGGTGCGCCGATCAGGTTCCGCCGCGGCACCCGGCAGTCCTCGAAGACCAACTCGACTGTCGAGGACGCTCGGTGTCCGAGCTTCTCCTCTTTGCGGCCGACGCGGAGCCCGGGCGTCCCCTTCTCGACGACGACGGCTGAGATCGCCCGCCGAGGATCCTCGATCTCCTTCCACTTCCCGAAGAGCAGATGGAGATCGGCGACATCGCCGTTGGTGATGAAGATCTTGGTGCCGTTGACCACGATCTCGTCGCCGTCGGGTCGGAACGACGTCCGCATCTGGGTGGCGTCGGAGCCGCCTGTCTCCTCGGTGATCGCGAGCGACACGAGCCCTCCATCCGCGATCGGCGGTAGGAAGCGCCGCTTCTGCTCGTCGGTCCCGAAGTCGATGACCGGCTTGATCCCGTGGAAGTTGGTGGCCCAGATGACCCCGGTCGAGGCGCAGCCTTTGCTGATCTCCTCGACCAGCATCAGGTAGCAGCCGTACGACAGCTCCACCCCGCCGTAGTCCGCCGGGATGAACACGGCGTTGAGGCCGAGCGCGTTCATGTCCCGGACGTTGTCCCAGGGGAACGCCTCGTCACGGTCGTAGCCCTCTGCGCGGGGCGCGATCTTGTCACGTACCAGGTCGCGGACGACGTCGACGAACATGCGCTCGTCGTCACGGAGCTGCTGGCTGTCTCGGATCCGATCGAAGACCTTCACACTTCTCCCTGTAGACCGACGGCTCGTCTAGAGACTGACGCCTTGCGCCCCGTCGACGTAGATCGTCGTCCCAGTGAGGAACGGCACCCGCGCCTCGAACAGCGCCCCGATCAGCCGACCCAGCTCCTCGGGCAGCCCGAGGCGCCGCACCGGGATGCGCCGCTCCACCGCCTCGCGTCGGCCGGGATCGGCGAAAAACTCTCGGTTGAGCTCGGTCAGGACGTACCCCGGCGCGATCGTCACGGCCGAGATGCCGTCCCGAGCCCATTCCACCGCCAGGGTCCGCGTCATGCTCGCCACGGCGGACTTGGAGGCGCTGTAGGCGAGGTTGGAACGCACCCCCAGGTGGTCGTAGAACGAGCCGATGTTGACGATCAGCCCGCCCTGTCGCTTCAGGTAGGGGTAGACCCGGCGGCTCATCGAGAAGGCGCTGACGAAGTTGAGCTCGAGCGTGCGCCGAAGCTGGTCGAGCGTCAATTCGGCGCTGGGTGTCTCCTCATTCGCCCCGGCGTTGTTGACGAGCCCGGCGATGCCGCCGACCCGCTCGGCGAAGGCTTCAACGGTCCGTTCGACGGCCCGCTCGTCGGTGACGTCGCACGGGAAGCCGGCCAGCACCCCGCCGGCTGTCGCATCGGCTAGCTCGGGCACGGTCCCTCGGCGGCTCAGACCGGCCACGCTGAAGCCTCGGCCGGCGAGCTCCCGGGCAATCGCCGCGCCGATGCCGCTGCTGGCGCCGGTGACGACGATTCCTCCTCGAGCGCGATCGTTCACGTCAGCGTTCCTGGCAGCGCAGCCGGCGCGTCTCGAAGGAGGCGATCATACCCCTGACTTGGACATGGCGGCGATCACCGCGGCCCATCGACCAAGGGACCCTGGGCTCGATCAGATATCAGGGTGGCGGAGGACAGATTCGAACTGTCGACCAAGGGCTTATGAGTCCTGTGAGGAGCGTCTGCGAGCGTCCACCACCGCCCGCCCCTATCTGGTAGCGTCGGGCGGGACTCCGTATTTGGACGCTCGCGCACGGCCGCGAACGATGGCGTTCCGGCAGTCGTTCCGGCAGTACAACCTGACGAGAAG
>JACCZL010000965.1 GCA_013695975.1 Chloroflexota bacterium | reverse complement strand
CGCCACGTCCCCCTCCAAGTCTGCTCCAAGCAGGCCGTCACCGGGGAACTTTAGGATATTATGAAGACCGGCACAAGATCAGTACCCCGAGCGAGGGGCCCAGGCTGATCGAGCCCGGGCCCCTCGCTCACGCTCGGGGTTCCGATCACTGCAGCGCGAACCAGACGCCGCGCTCGCCGAAGAACGACGTTTGCCAGACTGCCGCCACCGGCTGGTCGCGCGGCAGCTCGAAGAAGACCCAGCCCCGCACCGTCGAGCCCGGATAGACGTCTCCCCGCAGCCGCGGCTCCGGGTCGACCGCCGACAGCGCGTCCCGCACTAGATCGTCGGGGGCGCTCGCATGGAAGTCGGACTGGTTCACCGTGTAGGCCTGATCCTCCGGGCCCGCGATGTACTTCATGTCGACGAGTATCCCAACAAATCGGCTGCCCTCGCGGGGCGGACGGTTGAAGCGGTTGGCTTGCTGGAGGAAGGTGTTGGCGTCCTGGAGGACCCGCACGATCGTGAGGTCGAACTGGCTGACCTGGCCAGCCCGGTCGATGCTGCACGAGCAGGTCGCGCCCAGCGGGATCGCCGTCTCGCGGGAGAGCCCGACGCCGGACTCCGGCACGATCGGCGCTGGCGCGGTCGCGCGCGGCGTCGGAGACGGGAGCGGCTGGAGGACCCCGGGCGGCAGGGGCGGCCCCTCCGGGATCGCCCCGAGCTCCGCCTCGGACAGTAGCAGCGGCGTCACTCGGTAGCGAACGTCCCCGTGGACGACGAACAGCACCCCGTCGGGCGCCCGGACGAGGCGGGCGTCTCCCAGCCCCTGCGTCGCCAGCGCCGATCCGGCCACCATAACCGCGAGTCCCAGACCGAGCGCGGCGCTGACGGCCCGACGACCTGTGGCGCGGGCCACCCACGTTTCAGCCGTCGACCGGCTGCACCCTCCCCGTTGATGACCGGATCCGGTCCGCATGCCGCCAAGCTTAGCACGCCCCGGCGTCGCCCGACGCCTCAATGTCGTATCGATGTGATCGACGTGCGTTTCTCAGTCCAGCTCCGCCAGGACGCCGACCAGGGCACCGCCGAGATGCGGAGGCTGCGCGGGAGCGCTTACCCCCCGAACGGCTCGAGCGGCTCCCCGGGCGCGAGGCTCAGGCGGAGGGCCGCCAGGACGTCGGCCGGGTCGAACGGCTTCCCAAGGACCGGGGCCGGCCCGACGCCCCGGATTCGGGCCCGCACGACGTCTTCCGGATAGGCGCTCAAGAAGACGATCACGGCGCGGTCGTCTCGCAGGCGGATCAGCCGGGCCACCTCGGCGCCCCCGAGCCCCGGCATGCGGAAGTCGAGGAAGACGTGCGTGAACGCCTCCTCGTCGACTGCCTCGAGGGCCGTCGAGCCATCCGGCGCCTCGCGCACGCTGACCCCCTGGAGGCGGAGCAGCTCGGCCAGCAGCGCCCGCTGGTAGGCGTCGTCGTCGACGACCAGCACGTGGATCCGAGCCGGCGTAGCCGACTCGATCTTCGGCTCAGGCGCACCGCGCGCCCCGCCCTCGGCCGCATCGCCCGTCCCCGCCGGCATCATTGCCAGGGCTCGACGGACCTGCTCTGCCCGAAACGGCTTCGGAATCACCGTGATCGGGAAGACGTCGCTCTCATAGAGCGAGACCAGGTCGTCGGCGTAGCCGCTGACCGCCACGAACACGGTGTTCGGCCAGCGCCCACGCGCCTGCCGCAGGAGCTCGATCCCGTTCATCCGCGGCATCCGCAGGTCGCTGAAGACGAGCCCGACCGTCTCACGCCCCAGGATGCCGAGCGCCTCGTCGCCGTCGGCAGCCTCGAGCACCCGGTAGCCGGCCAGGGCGGCGTGCTCGCCGAGGATCTGTCGCAGCTTCGGGTCGTCGTCGACGACCAGGACGATGCTGGTCGCCTTCGGCTCGGCGACGTAGGTCCCGCGGCCGTGCTCGACCCGTAGTAAGCCCCCTCGTCGGAGCAGCTCGATGGCGTGCCGAACGGTCAGCAGTGCGACGCCATACTCCGCCGCGAGCGTCGGCTGGCTCAGCAACTGGGCGCCAGGCGCCAGCTCGCCCCGCTCGATGCGGGCGAGGAGGTCCGCGTACACCCGCTGGTACGGCCGCGGATCAGTCAAAGGCTCGCCCATCGCCCGTGACCTCCACTCACTCGCCCTCTCAGGTGTCGGTGCCTACTCGGTGGACGTCCGCGCCGATGGGCCGCCCGCCTCGCTCACCACGATCGTCTGAATGTTCGTAAACTCGCGGATACCAAACGCCCCGAGCTCGCGGCCGTAACCACTGCGCTTGATGCCGCCGAAGGGGAGCCGCGGGTCCGAGGCGACCATCCCGTTGATGAAGACCGAGCCGGCCTCGATCCGCCGAGCGAGCTGCTTGCCGCGCTCGGTGTCGCGCGTCCAGAGGTTGGACCCTAGCCCGTACTCGGTGTCGTTGGCCAGGCGGATCGCGTCTTCGGCGTCGCGCGCCCGCAGCACGGCCGCGACCGGCCCGAAGGTCTCCTGGCGGAAGGCCGGCATCACCTCCGAGACCCCCTCGAGGACCGTCGGGGCGTAGAAGTAGCCTTTGCCGTCGAGCGGACTCCCGCCGATCACCGCCCGAGCCCCCTGGGCAACCGACTCCTCGACTTGCAGGATGAGGGTCTCGCGCAGGTCGCCGCGAGCCAGCGGGCCCACGTTCGTCTCGCGCCGGCTCGGGTCACCTACCTGGAGCGCCTCGACAGCGGCGGCGAACTTCTCGGTGAAGGCGTCGGCCACGGGCTCCTCGACGATAAACCGTTTGGCGGCGATGCAGCTCTGGCCGCTGTTCTGGTTGCGGGCGCGGGCCGCCGTCTTGGCGGCGGCGTCCAGGTCGGCGTCGGCCAGGACGACGAACGGGTCGGAGCCGCCTAGCTCGAGGACTTGCTTTTTGAGGTTGCGGCCGGCCGCGGCGGCCACCTTTTCGCCAACCTCGCTCGAACCGGTCAGGGTCACCGCCTGGACATGCGGGTTGGCGATCAGCGCCTCGACCGCCGAGCCCGGCACCAGCAGCGTCCGGAACAGTCCCTCGGGCAGGCCGGCCTGCTCCATGATCTCCGCAATCGCCAGGGCGCAACCCGGGACGTTCGAAGCGTGCTTGAGGACGGCGGCGTTGCCGGCCATCAGGGCCGGCGCGGCGAAGCGGAGCACTTGCCAGAAGGGGAAGTTCCAGGGCATGATCGCCAGGACGACCCCGAGCGGCTGGAAGGCGACGAAGCTTTCCTGTGCGTCGGTCTGGACGTGCTCGTCAGCGAGGAATCGCGGGGCGTGCTCGGCGTAGAAGTCGCAGTTCCAGGCGCACTTCTCGATTTCGGCCTCGGCCTCGACGATCGGCTTGCCCATCTCGGCAGTGATCAGGCCGGCCCAGCGACCCTTCTGCTCTCGCAGCACGCGGCCGACCGCGTGCATGCAGGCCGCCCGCTCCTCGAACGACGTCGTGCGCCAGCGTCGGAACGCCCGGTCGGCCTGCTCCAACGCCTGCTCGGCCTCCCTTGGCGAGAGCTCCTCGAAGCTCTCGAGCACCTCTTCGGTCGCCGGATTGATCGACTGCATCACCATGGCGTCTTAGCACCTCCAGTGGGTTCCCTACACGATAGCAGGCTCCGGCGGTTTACCATCCAGCCAGGACAGGAGGTCTAGGATGGCAGACGCGCGCGATACGACCTGGATCATCGAGAAGGCCGAGGCCGAGGCCGGCGAGGGTATGGTCACGGCGATGCACCCGCTGGCGGCCGCGGCAGGCATCGAGATGCTCAAGGCCAATGGTAACGCCGTCGACGCGGCCGTGGCGACGGCGTTCGCGATCGGCGTCGTCGAGCCGTTCATGAGCGGGCTCGGCGGGGTCGCGGCGATGGTCCATCACCAGGCGAGGAGTGGGCGGACCGTCGTCGTAGATGGCTCGAGCGTGGCCCCCGGCGCCGCCCGACCGGGCATGTTCGACCTGGCGCCGGTCTCCCAGCAGGCCGGCATCTACGGTTGGCGCGGCACGGTCGGCGATGCCCAGAACACCGGCTACCGCGCGCCGATCGTCCCTGGCACGCCGGCCTGCCTCCTCCACAGCCTCGATCGGTACGGCTCCGGTCGGCTCGACCGCAAACAGGTCATGGCGCCGGCGATCGGCCTGGCCGAGGAAGGTTTCCTCGTCGACCCGTACGTCGCAAGCTCGACCGCCTTCGCGATGCGCAAGCTGCGCCCCTTCGCCGAGACGATGCGGACGTTCTTTCACCAGGACGGGACGCCCCTCACGCCACCCAGCCTGAGCAGGCCGGCCGATCGTCTGGTCCAGCCCGACCTCGCGCGGACACTCCGCGCCCTCGCCGACCACGGCCCCGACGCCTTCTACCGCGGTGAGATCGGTGAGCGCATCGCGATGCACCTTCAGACGAGCGGCGGACTGATCACCCGCGAGGACCTGGCCGCCCACCAGGTGCGCGAGCTGGAGCCCGCCCTGCACGTCGACTATCGGGGCCACACCCTGGTCGGGATCCCCGAGACCTCCGGCTGCGTGACGGCCTACCAGGCCCTCAACATCCTCGAGAACTTCGACCTGGCCGCCCTCGACCCGGGCGGGCCCGAATCCAGCCACCTGATCGTCGAGGCCCTCAGGCGGGCGTTCCTCGACCGCTTCGCCCACCTGATCGATCCGGCCGTCGGCAACGCTCCATTCGACGGTGTCCTCTCGAAGGACTACGCCGCCGAGCTGGCCCGCTCGATCAGTCGTGAACGGGCCGACCCGACCGCCTCGGCCGGCGATCCCTGGCGCTTCCAGCCCGGCCGGCCACGTGGCGAGGTGCTGGCCGGCGGCGTGGCCGGCGATGGCTGCACCACCCACCTGACCGTCGTCGACCGCGACCGCAACGTGGTGTCCCTGACCTCGACGCTCGGCGAGCTGTTCGGTTCAGGTGTGGTTGTGCCCGGCACCGGCGTCCTCCTCAACAACGGCATGCTCTGGTTCGACCCCGAGCCCGGACGGGTCAACTCGATCGAGCCCAACAAGCGGATCCTCTGGGCCCCGACCCCGACGATCGTCCTGAAAGACGGCCGCCCGCTGCTCGCCCTCGGTGCGCCGGGCGGCCGTCGGATCATGAGCGCGATCGCCCAGAGCCTGGTCAACGCCCTCGACTACGGCCTGGGCATCCAGGCCGCCGTCAGCCGCCCCCGCGTCCACTGCGAGGGCCCGCCCACCCTTGCCGACGCCCGCCTCGGCCCCGCCACCCTCGACGGCCTGGCCGCCCGCGGCCACCGCCTCGAGATCGTCGAGGAGAACGCCACCGCGTTCACCTTCGCCCGCCCCAACGGCATCCGCATCGACCCCGACACGAACCGTCTCACCGGCGGCGTCCACCAGTACACCCCCGCCTGGGCGATGGGCTATTGAGGCGCACACGGGGGGTGTGACTCATTTTTGTAGTCCGAGTGGGCGGGACGCCCGCGCTCCCAGCGCCGCGCGTCCACCCCCTCCCCCTCAACCAGGTCTATAGAAACGGGGCACACCCGTGGCTGGCTCTCAAAGTTGACAAGCCGGTCTTTGGGACGTATGGTGATGGAGTCGCCCCGCCGGGATGCCGACGAGGCTTGAGCGATGCCTTCTCGTGCAGCGAGGCCCACCTGGGGGTGTCGCGATGCCCATTCGGGCTCGGTCTTGGCGACGGCGGGACGAGAGAGGAGAGGAAGTACGATGGCAGAAGAGGGGATTGTCTTGGATCCCGAAGGGGACGCTACTACCGTTGCGGATCCCTCAGAGGCAGGGGCCACTGATCCGAAGGGCGATCAGTGGTGGGAGGATGACGACGGGTGACAATCTGGGAATGGTGACGTCCCGATCGTTCCAGTGATCGAGGTCGTAGCAACAGAGGCCCGCTTCGGCGGGCCTCTTCGTCTGCTCCGCAACGCGGTGCATCTCGTCGGTACGGTTTCGAGGACGGCGCAGCCTGAAGGCACGAGAGCTGCCGTGCGGGCTGGGACTTGACACGGAGGATGAAGCCAGTCATAGTGGCGCCCACCGATCGCGGGCCTGGTGCGCTGGCGGCTAATCCGAGGCCGTCCCGCCGGTGCCCGAGATTGGACGGGCGTCGGCAGGGGACGAGAAGGAGAGAAGATGCCCAGGAAGCTGCATCGCGCCATTGCTGTGGTTTCGGCCGTGACGCTGGC
>JACCZL010000911.1 GCA_013695975.1 Chloroflexota bacterium | reverse complement strand
AGGCCGAGCGACCGGTCATCTACGCTGGCCAGGGTGTTCACTACGCCAGGGCCTGGGACGCGCTGCGGGAGCTGGCCGAGCTGCTCGAGGCGCCGGTCACGACGAGCCTCCAGGGCAAGAGCGCCTTTCCCGAGACGCACCCCCTCGCACTCGGCACCGCCGGCCGCTCCGTCCCCAAGCCAGTTCACCACTTCCTCGAGCATGCCGACGTCATCTTGGGGATCGGCTGCAGCTTCGCCACGACCAATTACGGCACGAGGATGCCGAAGGGCAAGACGATCATCCACGCCACCCTCGACGCGGCCGACGTGAGCAAGGACCTGGCGGTCGAGCACGCCCTGATCGGCGATGCCGCGCTGACCCTCGAGGCCGTGATCGCCGAGGTCAAAGATCAATTGGGCGGGGAGCCGCGCGGCCGTGCCGACGGGGTGGCCCGCGAGATCAAGTCGATCGAGGCCGAGTGGCTCGAGGAGTGGATGCCCAAGCTGACGTCGACCGAGACGCCGATGACACCGTACCGAGTGCTCTGGGACCTGTTCCACACCGTCGACGTGCCCAACACGATCATCACCCACGATGCCGGCAGTCCGCGTGACCAGCTCTCGCCGTTCTGGAAGGCCGAGACCCCACTCAGCTACATCGGCTGGGGCAAGAGCACCCAGCTCGGCTACGGCCTCGGGCTCGCCATGGGCGCCAAGCTGGCCCGCCCTGACAAGCTCTGCATCAACGTCTGGGGCGACGCCGCGATCGGCTTCACCGGGATGGACTTCGAGACGGCCGTCCGCGAGCGGATCCCGATCCTGTCGGTGCTCTTGAACAACTTCTCGATGGCGATCGAGCTCAACGTGATGGCGACCGCCACCGAGAAGTACCGTTCGACCGACATCAGCGGCAACTACGCCGACATGGCCCGCGCCTTCGGCGGCCACGGCGAGCGCGTGACCGAGCCCGGCGAGATCGTCCCAGCCATCCAGCGCGCGGTCCAACAGACCGAGGCAGGCACCCCCGCCCTGCTCGAGTTCATCACCTCCAAGGAAACCGCGTTCTCGATCTTCGCGTGAGGGGAGGGAGTGGTGGGCGTGACGCCGGCCTCCCCTGGAGCTCCATCCTCGCCTCAGGGGCGCATCACGCGGACGTCGTACCGTTCCAGGTACCGATCGCCCGTTGCGAGCACGAGGTCTTCGGCCATGGCCTGGGCGACGAGGAGACGGTCGAACGGATCGGCGTGGTGCGTTGGGAGGCGCTCCACCCCGAGCGCGTGCTCGATGGTGATGGGCAGGACGGCCAGCCGACTCGCGGCCAGTTGTTGAGGCAGCCAGGTCACGAGGGCCGGCGGCACGTTGAGCTTGCCCAGCCCAACCTTGATGGCGATCTCCCAGGCGCTCGCGACGCTAGTGAACACGTCATTGCTCGGATCGGCAAGCAGGCTGCGCGTACGGTCGCTCACGCGCTCGCTGCCGGCGAGCAACCAGAGCAAGACATGCGTATCGAGAAGGACTCTCACACTTCGCCGGTGAAATGGGTCATCAGCTCAGGTGGTAGTGGGTCGTCGAAATCGTCCGCGATCCAGATCTGCCCTTTCATCGTCCCGAAGACGCGCGGGGTGAGATCCTCGCGCAAGGGGACCAGCCGCGCCATCGGCTTGCCGCTCTTGGCGATAATGATCTCCTCGCCGGCCGCGGCGCGCTCGACCAGGCGCGAGAGATGGGTTTTCGCTTCGTGGATGTTGACTGGCTTCATCCCAGGCCCCCAATCTACCTAAACTAAGTCTAGTCATCCGGGTGCGTCCAGGGCAAGGCCCGTCGCGGTTGGGTGCATGTACTATCTCGGGGAGGACGCTGAGCATGGGAGGGCGCACCGCCATGAGCCTCGAGACCGCTGAGGATGCCCGCCGGGTCGCGCGCCTGATGCGGGTCGAGCACGACCGCCTGCTGGGCTATCTGGCGGCACTCGATCCGGACGGGTGGGAGGAGCAGTCGGCCTGCGCCGAGTGGCCGGTTCGGCAGGTCGTCTCGCACATCGGGTCGCAGCCGCTGATCTTCGGCGCCATGCTCGAAGCCAGCCTGCGCGGCGCCGAGCCGATGACCGACGAGCAGTGCAGGGCGATCTGGGACCGCTTCGACGGTCTGGGGGCGGAGGAGCTGCTGCGCGAGCTCCGGCGGAGCAACGAGGGGCTCTTCCGGCTGATCGCGTCGTTGACCGACGAGCAGCTCGGCGCGACCATGTCCGGCTTCGCCGGTCCCGCGCCGGTGGCGACCTACCTGGCCGCCCGCCTCAACGAGTTGGTCATCCACGCCTGGGACATCGTCTGGGCACGCGACAAGGCGGCGACCCTCACGCCCGATGCCGTTCAGGACCTGGTCGGAC
>JACCZL010000908.1 GCA_013695975.1 Chloroflexota bacterium | reverse complement strand
GCTTCCAGGCGGGTCACCACGGTCCTGGCGCGGTCGAGCATCTCGTCCACGCGCGGGGTGACCTCGCTTTTCCAGAAGTCGGTCTGGTAGACGGCCTCGTATTGCTGCTCGCGCTCCTGCTCGCTCTCAAAGCGGCGGAGCCAGACGTACAGGTCGTCCTCCTGCTCGCCCACCCAGCTTCCCAGGATGACCATCCCCTTGGACACCTGGAACGGGATGATCACCTCCTCCATGTACCTGACCCACGCGTCGCGCTGGCCCGGCCGTGTCCGATACTGCCTCAGCTCGTAGAACATCCCAACCTCCCCTGAACGAGGGTAGCGTAGCCCACCCCGCCCTGGACCGGCCCGCCACACTCGGGCGGCCGGCTGGGTGCCCTGACGCTCGCCGAAGTACGAGCCATACGTAGGACCAGCGGCCTCGACGACGTCTCAGCAACCCAGCCGACGAGCTTGAAGGAAGGGTTTGACGGATTGGGCAGGCAGCCGTAGACTGAACACCATCTCCATCAGGTGAGACGGGTGAGCGCGATCCGATCTTGATCGTGGGAGCGGGGCACCGGCCGGGTGCTCCGGCCCGATTGGGCTCACCCGAGGAGGAGCGGAGCCATGGCAACGATGGGCACCTGGAAGCCGGATCCGAGCTTTTACCCCACGGCAAAAGCGGCGATGGAGGCGCCCCCTGAGCGGCTGGCCTACGTCGTGACCCTGAACCCCGACAGCGGCGGCAAGCCCGACGCGCTGTGCGCGGTCGACATCGATCCCGGGTCCTCCGACTACGGACGGGTCGTCGGCCGGCTTGACATGCCGAATGTCGGCGACGAGCTGCACCACTTCGGTTGGAACGCCTGCAGCTCGGCGCTGTGCCCCACCGCGCCGCACCCGCACGTCGAGCGGCGTTACCTGATCGTGCCGGGGCTGCGCTCCTCGCGTATCTACATCGTCGACACCAAACCGGACCCGCGGCAGCCGAAGATCGTCAAGGTGATCGAGCCAGAGGAGCTCGCGCGCAAGACCGGTTACAGCCGCCCGCACACCAGCCATTGCGGGCCGGACGCCATCTACTTCAGCGCCCTCGGCGCGCCGGACGGCGGCGGTCCCGGCGGAATCTTCATGCTCGACCATGAGACCTTCGACGTCGTCGGGGCGTGGGAGTAGGAGCGCGGGCCGCAGCACCTGGCCTACGACTTCTGGTGGCTCCTCGGCCGTGACGTGATGATCAGCAGCGAGTGGGGCACCCCCAACATGGTCGAGGCGGGGCTGAACCCGGACCTGCTGATGCAGGGCAAGTACGGACACCAGCTCCACATCTGGGACCTGCGCCGCCGCCGCCACCTTCAGGCCCTCGATCTCGGCGCCGAGCAGCAGATGGTGCTCGAGCTGCGTCCGTCGCACGATCCGAACAAGGAATACGGGTTCGTCGGCGTGGTCGTCTCGCTCAAGGACCTGTCCGCCTCGATCTGGGCCTGGCACCGCTCGAACGGGAGCTGGCAGGTGCAGAAAGTCATCGAGGTGCCGGCCGAGCCGGCCCCGCCGGAGCAGCTCCCGGAGGCGCTGAAGCCGTTCGGCGCGGTGCCACCACTGATCACCGACATCAACCTCAGCCTGGACGACCGGTTCCTGTACATCTCCTGCTGGGGGACCGGTGAGTTCCAGCAGTGGGACGTCTCCGATCCGTTCAGCCCGAAGAAGACCGGCTCGGTCCGCCTGGGCGGGATCGTCTCACGCGCGTCGCATCCGAAGAACGGGGCGCTGAACGGCGGCCCGCAGATGGTCGAGGTCAGCCGCGACGGGCGGCGCGCCTATGTCACCAACTCGCTCTACGGCTCGTGGGACCCGATCTTCTATCCGGAGGGGATCCGCGGCTGGCTCGCGAAGATCGATGCCGACCCCGCTGGCGGTCTGCGCCTCGATCCGGACCTGTTCCTCGAGTTCGCGGGCGAGCGGCCGCACCAGGTCCGGCTCGAGGGCGGCGACGCCTCGTCCGACTCGTACTGCTTCCCGTGATCGTCCCCTGGCCGTGATCGTCCCCTGGCCGTGATCGACGCCTGACCGTGATCGATAGCTGGCCGTGGCTGGCCCTCGCCTTGCTGGGGGTCTACCACGGCCTCAA
>JACCZL010000907.1 GCA_013695975.1 Chloroflexota bacterium | reverse complement strand
GCAGTATACTCGGCCCGAGGGGCGCTGCCGCGCCACTCCCCGGGAAGGGGTGCGCATCACCATATTGGGTCGTAGGGGTGGACCCTGTGTCCGCCGTCGGTTCGGGGCGCGGAGAAGGGCGGACACGCAGGTCCGCCCCTACGACCGGTCGTCCCCAATCCAAGAACGTGACGCGCACGACGGGGCGCTACTCGGGTCGCGGTGACGACGGTCCGTGCTCGGCCGCCCAGACGGCGAGCTGCGCCCGTGAGTCGAGCCTGAGCTTGCCGAGGATGTTGCCGACGTGCCACTCCACCGTCCGCTCGGAGAGCACCAGCGCGTCGGCGATCTCGCGGTTGGGCAGCCCACGTGCAACCAGCCCCGCGACGTCCTGTTCGCGCGGGGTCAACCCAGCCTGATCGTCGCCACCGTGGACCGATGGGCCGCCATCCGTGGACACCTCGCCCTCGCCGTCCAGGGCGTAGGCGATCGCCTGGTCGATCGCCATCCCGCGGGCCTGCTCGAAGAGCTGCGCACACCGCGATTCCCCGAGCGCCCGGCGAATCGGCGCGAGCCGGGCCTCCAGCCGACGCTGCTCGTCCGCGCCCATCGCGGTTCCGATCGCCTCGCGCAGCGTGGCCGCCACGGCCGCCAGCCCCAGGGCGCGCTCCGGCTGGCCCTCCGCCGCCGCGAGGACGGCGCAGCCCTCCAGATTGGCGCACACCCGGCCGCGATCTCGCAGCCTCACCGCGATCCTGAGTCCCTCCGCGTACCGGGCCCGCGCCTCGTCGAGGCGACCAAGGTCGCAGGCGATGCCCCCGACGAAGAGCAGGACCCGACTGATGTCGGTCGGGTCGCCCAGCTCGCGGTACCGGCTGAGGCTCTCCTCGAGGAGCGCCCGGCCCTCGTCGGTGGCGCCCTCCATCAAGTCGAGGCGGCCGAGGTTCAGCAGCGAGAGGGCGATGCCACGCGCGTCGCCCCGCTCCCGCCAGATCCGCAGGCCGGCTTCGTACTGCGAGCGGGCCTCGGCCAGCTCGCCCCGGTCGCGGTTCAGGTGCCCGAGCTGCGCGAGCGTGATGGCGACAAGGTCCGGGTCGCCCAGGTTGCGACCACGGGCCAGGCATGGCTCCAGGATCCGGCCGGCGGCCTCGCGGTCGCCCTGCAAGAGGGCCAGGCGGCCCGCCGCGAACTGCGCCCGGCACTCCAGCACCGGCCGCGCGGCGGGAGGCTCCAGGGCGAGGACCTCGTCCAGCCACGCCCGCCCCTCCGCGAGGTGGTTCCGGCCCTCCCAGAAACGCCACAGCGCCGACCCGAAGCGCAGCCCGGACTCGGCGTCCGGCCTTTGCAGGCACCAGCGCAGGGCCGCCCTGAGGTTCCCGTGGTCGGCTTCGAGCCGGTCCAACCATCGCACCTGGTCTGGCCCGACCAGCTCCGGCTCCGCCCGCTCAGCACACGCGAGAAACCACTCGCAATGGCGATCCCGTAGCGTCGACTCTTCACCAGCCTCGCGTAGGCGTTCGGCGGCGTACTGCCGGATCGTCTCGAGGAGACCGTAACGAGCCACCCCGTCGAGCTCCTCGGCGACCACCAGCGACTTGTCGACGAGCCCTGCGAGCAGGTCCAAGACAGAGTGGGCAGTGGGCAGTAGGCAGTGGGCAGCAGGTTCTTCGCCACTGCCTACTCGCTCGGCGGCCTCCAGCGTCCAGCCGCCGGCGAAGACCGAGAGGCGCCGCAGCAGCGTCCGCTCGGCGTCGGCGAGTAGGTCGTGGCTCCAGTCGACGAGCGCCCGCAGCGTCTGCTGGCGTGGCAGGGAGGTCCGACTCCCGCCGGTCAGCAGCGCGAAGCGGTCGTCCAACCGCGCCACGATCTCCTCCACCGAGAGGACCCTGACGCGCGCCGCCGCCAGCTCGATCGCCAGCGGGATCCCGTCCAGCCGCCGGCACACCTCGCCGCCCGCCGCCGCGTTCGCCGCCGTCAGCTCGAATCCCGGTCGGGCCTCACTGGCCCGCTCGACGAACAGGCGACCCGCCTCCGAGCTGAGCAGGGCCCGCCCGGGGTCTGAGGTCGCGTCCTCCACGCCAGCACTCGGCACGGTCAGCGACGGCACCTGCCAGGCCACCTCGCCGCCGAGGCCCAGCCGCGCCCGACTCGTGGCCAACACTCGCAGCCGTGGACAGGCCCGTAGCAGCGCGTCGGCCAACGTCGCGCACCCGTCGAGCAACTGCTCGCAGTTGTCGAGGATGAGCAGGACCGATCGGGGCCGCAGGTACGCCGCCAGCGCCTCGGCGAGGGGCCGCAGCCGCTGGTCGCGGACGCCGAGCTCCCGCGCGACCGCCACCGCCACCGCCACGAGCGTCGGCTCCGCGAGTGCCGCCAGCTCGACCAGCCAGACCCCGTCGGCGAACCGATCCCGCACCGCCTCGGCGACGCGCAGCGCCAGGCGGGTCTTGCCGACC
>JACCZL010000891.1 GCA_013695975.1 Chloroflexota bacterium | reverse complement strand
CCTTCCAGTCTTCCGTCCTGTCGGGTGGCCCCGAAGCCGGAAAGATCTTGTCGCGGCGGGCCCAGTCCGGCTGGTTGTCGACCCGAGCGATGATCCCGAGCCCGGCCCGATTGATCGCGTCGACGATTCGGTCCGACTCGTTCCACTCAAAGGTGTTCTTCCTCGTCTTCTCGATATTGCGCCACTCGAAGCGCTGCTTCACCCAGGAGACCCCGGCTTCCGAGGCAAGCCGCAGGTCACGGTCGGTCGTATCGGGATTGCCCCACAGGAAGACGTGGAGGGCCGGCGACGGGCTGTCGACGCGCCCATTGCTGACCAGTTGGACCCGCGGGGCCGCCACTTCCAGGGTCGGCTCGGCCTTCGGCTTCGCGGCCGTCTTGTCACCGGGCGGCTGGGTCGGCTTAGGGGTTGATGGTGGGGACGGCTGGCAGCCAGCGATGGCAATCATCGATGCGAGTCCGAGAGTGGACAGCAGCTTGCGCAAGAGGTTCCTCCTACCCTGATCCGTGGCGCCAACACGCCCCGCCCCCGGGCCCGTCGGCCCGGGGTACCGTGGCGATCATTGGCTCACGGGAGCACTTTGTCTTTCCGTGCTTTCAAGAGGCGATCGTAGGCGATCCGCGTCGTGCCATCGGGGTTCGCGATCGACCACCAGTACTCTTCCCGATCCGGACCCCAATTCGGATCCGGCAAGTTCCACAGCGTCATGACGCCAACCCAGGGCGCCCAGTTCCTCGCTGCCCACTGGTAGGCGCCGACCAGGTACTCGGCTTTTTGCTCCTCGCTGACCTGGTGCCAGGCATAGGCCGCGTGGACGGTGTCGCTGGTCCAGCCGAACTCGAGCAGCCAGATCTGCTTGTCGGCGTCACCGTTCTCCACCATCACCCGCCGCAGGTCCTCGACCCGGCGGAAGGTAAAGAAGCGATGGCCGCCGTAAAGTTGGGTCGACGCCGCCTCCTCTGGTGAGACCGATGGCGGCGCCTTGTAGCCGGCGCCGTGCGCCCCGAGCACGTCGAAGTACGGCTTTGCCCCGGCGTCGTACATCCACTGAACGTAAAGGTCGTCAGGGCGAGCCTCGTTGTTGTCGGTGCCGGTCGGCGACAGGCCGCCAGTGATCACGACCACGCTTGGATCGGCCCCCTTCGCGGCTTCGTACGAAACCTTCAGCAAGCGCACGTAGTCGGCCGCCTGGGCTTTGCTCACGGGCTGGTCGCCCCATTCCCGCGCCAGGTTCGGCTCGTTCCAGACCTCGATCGCGGGCACCTGCCCGATCTGCGAGTCGCTACCGTAGCGGCTGACGAAGGCGCGGACGAAGTTGGCGAAGTCCTGATAGTTATCCGGCGGTCCGTTGAGGGCCGGCGCGGCGCGCGCCCACGCAGGCTGGAAGTCCAGCCGCGCGATCGTCTTGATACCGGACCGCTTTGAGGCCTCGACGATGCGATCGGCCTCCGACCAATCGAACTGTCCCTTGGCAGGCTCGATGAGCCGCCACTGGAACAGCGACTTTTGCCAGGTGAAGCCCGCGTCGGACAGCTTCCTGAGGTCGCGATCGGTGGTCGAGGCATGGCCCCACAGGAACACGTTCATACCGTACTCGGGACTCTGCGCCCGATACGGCTCCTTGCTCGTGACCGGCTTCGGGGTGGCGCGGGGTGTTGGCTGCGCCTGTGCCGAGGTCGTCTCGGTCTGGGTCGGTCGTGGGGTTGCCGCGGCGCTCGCCTGGCCGGCGGTCTGCTTCTCGAATCCATCCTTGAGATTAGTATTTGGCAGCTCCTTTGAACGATCCACGCCGTCGCCGGATCGACGGTACTGCTTGTAGAACGGGCTGCCCGCGGCCTGCGCTTCGAGGTCGGCCGGCAGATTTTCACCCGTCAGCAGCGCCTTGAGGTAGTCCGCCAGGAGCAGCCCCTGGGTGCAGCCACAGCCCTTGTCGTAGTGCATGATGCCGCGCTGGAAGCGCAAATACACGAAGTTGTCGTTATTCGGGTCCCGGGTCGGCTTGGACGTCGGAGCCCCCCAGATCTCCAGATTGATCAGTGGGAGCAAGCTGGCCGGCCCGTCGCCGCCCGGGAACGCGTCCTGAAAGGTTACCGTGGACGAGAAGGTCTTGAAAAAGTTTACCGGCTGACCTTCCCAGTTGTCGGGGGCCATCTGCCTGGCGAACTCGATGACCTTGGCCGAGTAGCCCGGGTCGGATGAATCGGGCGTTTCCTTGACCACGGCCGGGTCCGGCGCGGGGAAGGTCGAGCCGTTGATCGTCGTGTATGGCATGAGCCCCTCGTCCAGCAGGTTGAGCGTCTGGACGCCGTTTGGACCCGCCTGCATGATCCCACGCTGGAAGAACTGGACCACAAACCCCTGTAGCGTCACGTCGCGCGAGGCCGGAAAACCAAACGTCCTCACGCCGCCCCGCTTCTGGAAATAGTCCCAGAACTGGTCATTGGAGATCCGGAAACCGGTCTCCGCGAAAAAGCGGGGGTCCGCCTGCTGCGCCCCCACGCCGGCGCCAGCCGCCGGCACGATCGACAGGAGCGCCACTAGCAGCAGGGCGCGGAACAACATCGGCCGCATCTGATCGTCCTCCGTACCGTGAGCGCCTCTCGGTCGGGGGCGCCATCAGCGCGCGCCATTATACGGAAGCGCGCTGACAGCCACAAGGCGGGCGCTCTCTCCGCCTGGCAGCTCGCGCCCACACCCTCCATCTCTCCAACGATGGGAACCCGGCGCGGTAGCGAAAACTCGAGCCGCCTTGACATCCGCGCGGACGCGCAAGATAATCCGTGGCATTCTAAAGGCTGAGAGGAAGCTCTCGGTCTATCTGCGGTTTGGGACAGGCTCGCCGAGCCCGCCACGGCACCTCCACCCAGGCTGCCTGTGAAGGATGGGCTTACCATGCCGGATCGCGCGACGTACCTGACCCGGGAGGGGTACAAGAAGTTCGACGAAGAGCTGCTCCATCTCCGAACGGTCAAGCGTCAACAGATCGCCGAACGGATCCGCGAGGCCAAGGAGCTGACGGATACGGTCGACAACGCCGAGTACGACGACGCCAAGAACGAGCAAGCGTTTGTCGAGGGTCGAATCCAGGAGCTCGACGCGGTCCTCGCCAACGCCCAGATCATCGGCGACGGGCCCCACCCTGACTACGTCATCCTCGGCTCGCGCGTGACCGTCAAGGACGCCGACGGCGTCGAGGAGGATTACAGCATCGTCGGCTCCGTCGAGGCGGACCCGCGCCACGGACAGATCTCGAACGAGTCACCCGTTGGTCGAGCCCTGCTGGGCAAGCGGGCGGGCGAGCAGGTCTCGGTGACTGCGCCCGGTGGGAGCTTCGATCTCACCGTCGTGTCCGTCGCCTGACGCAGAGGTGGACGACCCGGCGCACGGCGACCGACTCTACCAACAGCGCCTGGAAAAGCTCGACCGTCTACGCCAGGCCGGCATCGATCCCTACCCAGCCCGCTTTGAACGGACCCATCTGGCCCGCGACGTCGCCGCGTCGTTCGAGGCCGACCCCCAGCGTGAGGTCCGCGTTGCCGGCCGAATCGTCGGCGGTATCCGACGGATGGGCCGCTCGACGTTCCTCCATCTCAGGGACGGGACCGGCCAGCAACAGGTCTACTGCAAGCAGGACGTGCTCGGGCCGGAGCGTTATGAGCTGCTCGACGCGGTGGATGTCGGGGATTTCCTCGGGGTCGTCGGCCCGACCTTCAAGACGCGCAGCGGCGAGGTCACCGTCGAGGCTCGGGAGTACGCCGTGCTCGCCAAGTCGTTGCGGCCCTTGCCCGAGAAGTGGCACGGACTCCAGGACGTCGAGAAGCGCTATCGCCAGCGCTACCTCGACCTTATCGCCAATCCCGAAGTCGGACGGGTTTTCCAGCTCCGCGGCCGGATCGTCCACGAAGTCCGGAGTTTCCTCGTCGAGCGGGGCTTCCTCGAGGTCGAGACGCCGGTCCTCCAGGCCGTCCCCGGCGGCGGCGCCGCCCGGCCATTCGAGACCTACTACAACGCCCTCGATCGGACGCTCTATCTGCGGATCGCACTCGAGCTGTACCTCAAGCGCTGCGTGATCGGCGGAATCGAACGGGTCTTCGAGATCGGCCGCAACTTCCGCAACGAGGGCATCGACACGACCCACAACCCCGAGTTCACCATGCTCGAAGCCTACCAGGCTTACGCCGACTACCAGGACATCATGCGCCTGACTGAGGAGCTGGTCTCGACGGTCGCCACGCAGGTCCTCGGACGACCAATCATCACGGTGGACGGTGAGGAGATCGACCTCTCGCCGCCCTGGCCGCGCCGCTCTCTCCGGGACGAGATCGCCGAGCGGTCCGGCGTCGACTACGAGGCGCACCCGAGCGCGGAGTCGCTGGCACGCGCCGCCGCGGATGCCGGTCTGCGCGTGGAGCCAGGCTGGTCGCGCGGCAAGCTGATCGACGAGCTTCTGAGCACTTTCGTCGAGCCGCGCGTCAGCCGGCCGATCTTCCTGATCGAGTACCCGCTCGAGCTCTCCCCACTGGCCAAGAAGCGCCCTGATCGACCGGACGTCGTCGAGCGCTTCGAGGCCTTCTGCGGCGGCATGGAGATCGCCAACGCCTATTCCGAGCTGAACGACCCCGTCGACCAGCGCGAGCGGTTCCTCCAAGAGGCCCGCCTCAGGGGCGCCGGCGCCGAGGAGGCCCAGCCGTTCGACGCCGACTTCCTGGAGGCCCTCGAGCATGGCATGCCGCCGACTGGCGGCATGGGCCTGGGCATCGATCGCCTGACGATGCTGCTCACCGGCCAGGATAAGATCCGCGACGTGATCCTCTTCCCTCAGCTCAGGACGCTGGAATGAACGCAACAACCACGATCCGGCACGATGGCCACACCAACATCATTGAGCGCGGCTCTTTGAGGATTTTAAGCAGTTTGAGCGAGGGGGTTACCCGTATCCGGCGATGCGGCTCGCCCTGTCCGCGCCGTGGTCCCGTCCCAGGGAGTACCCCATGCTCGCCTTGACGTACATCCGTTCCCACCCCGACGACGTGCGCGGCGCCATGCAGCGGCGCCGCGAGGATCCGGCCCTCGTCGACCGCATCCTCGAGCGCGACGCACAACGCCGCGCGCTCGTCGACGAGCGCGACAACCTCAGGGCCCAGCAAAACCGTGCCAGCAAGGAGATCGGGCGCAGCGGCAAGCCATCCGAAGCCGACCTCGCCGTCCTGCGTGACGTGCGTGAGCAGATCCGACAGCTCGACGAGCAGGCAGGCGCCGCGGAGCAAGAGCTGGAGCGGCTCCTATTCCAGGTCCCGAACCTCGTCGACGACTCGGTGCCTGACGGCGAGGATGAGTCCGGCAACGTCGTCGTCCGGACGGTCGGCGAGCCGAAGCGCTTCGACTTCACGCCGCTCCCACACTGGGAGCTCGGCGAGCGACTGGGCATCATCGACTTCGAGCGCGGAGTCAAGCTGAGTGGGAGCCGTTTCTATCATCTGCGCGGGGCCGGCGCCCGTCTCCAACGAGCCCTGATCGCCTGGTTCCTCGACGTCCACACCCGCGAGAATGGCTACACCGAAGTCTACCCACCCGCGCTCGTCAAAGAGTCGGTGATGTGGGCCAGCGGCCAGTTCCCCAAGTTCCTCCCAAATGCCTACCACGACGCCGAGGAAGACCTCTGGCTCATCCCGACCGCCGAGGTTGTCCTGGTCAACCTCCACGCCGACGAAATCCTGTCGCAGTCATCCCTACCGGTCAACTACTGCGCTTACAGCCCCTGCTTCCGACGGGAGAAGTTCTCCGCCGGCCGCGATACCCGCGGCATCAAGCGGCTCCACCAGTTCGATAAGGTCGAGATGGTCAAGATCGTCGACCCTGCCACCTCCGAGCACGAGCTGGACAGGATGGTGGTCCAGGCGGCGACCCTACTCGACCGCTTGGGCCTTGCCTATCGCGTCGTCCAGCTTTGCACCGGTGACCTGGGCTTCGCGATGACCAAGACCTTCGACCTTGAGACGTGGTCCGCCGGCGGCGACGAGTGGCTCGAGGTCTCCTCCTGCAGCAACGCCGGTGACTTTCAGGCCCGCCGTGCCAACATCCGCTTCCGCCGCGAGAGCGGCTCCCGCCCCGAGTACCCTTACACCCTCAACGGCTCCGGGCTGGCGTTGCCGCGCGTCATGATCGCCGTCCTGGAGCACTACCAGCAGCCGGACGGCTCGATCCAGGTCCCCGAGGTCCTGTCACCATACATGGGCGGCATCGACATGATCGGGCCTTGATCCGATCGCAAGGCGGCTCTGGTTGACGCCTTCCGTTCAGCGTGCCTACCATTCGAGGCGAGGCTCGCCCCGCTTCCGCGCAGCGGCCTGCCGTTTCGCAGCCGATGACCCTGCTCGCAGCGTGGTCAGGACGCCCCGCTCGAGCACTCGTCACT
>JACCZL010000870.1 GCA_013695975.1 Chloroflexota bacterium | reverse complement strand
AAGGAGCAGCCCCGCTACAACACCAAGCTGCGCGACGACAAGCACTACCCTTACATCCGGATCGACGTCCAGAACCCCTGGCCGGTCGCCCGCGTGACCCGCCGGATCGAGCGCGACGGCGCCCGCTACTTCGGGCCGTTCCCCCACGCCAGCTCGGTCCGCCAGACCCTCGACACCCTGAGCCGGCTCTTTCCGCAGATCCTCTGCACGCGGGTCATCACCGGCAACGATCCGCGGGCCTGCCTCTACTACCATATCAAGCGCTGCCCGGCCCCCTGCATCGGCGCGATCGGCAACGAGGACTACCGCGCGATCGTCGACGGGATGGTCCGCTTCCTCGAGGGCAAGGATCGCGGCGTGCTCCAGGAGCTGCGGCGGGAGATGGAGGAGGCCGGGGAGAACCTCGAGTTCGAGCGGGCCGCCGACCTGCGCGACCGCCTCCGCGCGGCCGAGCGGGTGATCGAACAGGAGCGAGTCGCCTACACCACCCTGGTCGACCAGGACGTGGTCGGCCTGGCGCGCGATGGCGGCCACGCCTGCCTCCAGGTCTTCTTCATCCGCGGCGGCCGCCTGGCCCGGCGCGACCCATTTCTGATGCGCGATGCCGAGGGCGAGACCGACCGAGCGGTGCTGACCAGCTTCGTCAAGCAGTTCTACAGCCAGGCCACCGAGCTGCCCGAGGAGCTCGTGCTCCCAGACGCGCTCGACGAAGCCGAGAGCATCCGCGAGTGGCTCAAGCAGCTCAAGGGGCGGCGTGTCGAGCTGAGCGTGCCGAGGCGCGGTGAGAAGCGCCGCATGGTCGAGCTGGCGACCGAGAACGCCCGTCAGACCCTCGAGCACGAGCGAGCCGAGCTGCTCGCCGACAGCGGTCGCCTGAACGAGGCGGCGATGCAGCTCCAGGAGCAGCTCGGCCTGCCGAATCTCCCCCGACGGATCGAGTGCTACGACATTTCGAACATCCAGGGCACCAGCTCCGTCGCCAGCATGGTCGTCTTCGAAGACGGCAAGCCGAAGCGCTCGGACTACAAGCGCTTCAAGATCAAGACGGTCCAGGGCGCCGACGACTTCGCCAGCATGCAGGAGGTCCTGCGCCGCCGCTTCAAGCGTGCCCTGGGAGGGAGCCCTCTCCCAGAGGGAGAGGGAGTAAACTCCCTCTCCCTCTGGGAGAGGGCTGGGGTGAGGGCGGGCGACCAGGACGGCGAGCAATCCACCGAGGGGGCCTGGGCGTACATCCCCGACCTGGTGATCGTCGACGGCGGCAAGGGCCAGCTCTCGGCGGCGGCAGCGGTGATGGACGAGCTGGAGCTGTCCGAGATCCCGATCGTCGGGCTGGCCAAGCAGCGCGAGGAGATCTTCCTCAAGCATCGGCCCGACCCGATCCTCCTCCCGCGAACCTCCCAGGCCCTGTATCTGGTCCAACGCATCCGCGACGAGGCCCACCGCTTCGCGGTCACCTACCACCGCAAGCTGCGCGGCAAGAGCGGGCTCCGCTCGCAGCTCGAGGACGTGCCCGGCGTCGGCCCGACCCGCAAGCGCGCTCTCCTCCGCACCTTCGGCTCGCTCAAGGGCCTCCGCGAGGCGACCGTCGACGACCTGGCCGCCGTCCCAGGCATGAGCCGCCCCGCCGCCGAAGCGGTCAAGCAAGCGATCGGCTAACCCTGTAGGGGCGGGGCTTGCCCCACCCCTACATTAGACGCGGTTCCGCTCGTGGCCTCGTCCGGCGCCGGACCTGCTCATATGGGTGAACCAGCAGCGCGCGGGTGTGCTGACGGAGCTGGCGGTGGAGGGGCACGCGGCCAGCAGCGGGGCCCCAACGGGGAAGGGCCGTCTGCTCGGCGAAGGCGCGCCCGAGGTCCTCGACGGTGTGGCCGGGGAACTCCACGATCACACGGTAGAGGTCCTGAAGGTGGTGGGCGTCGCTCCCGCCGACGGCCAGCAGGCCGCAGGCGCGGTTCATCCGCAGCAGGTTGCCAACCGAGCGGTCAGAGCCCTGGAACGGTGTGAGCAGCTCGATCCCGTCGATCCCCAGCGTCTTCGCCACACGAGTCAGGCGATGACGTCCCATCCCGACCCAGAACACGTCGACATGGGGGACAATCACGACCCCACCGGCCGACTTCGCGGCCTGGACCGCCCGCTTGAGGGGTAGGAACTTGGCCGGCGGTCTGTCCGGAAAGGGCGCCTGGAACTGGTAGATCAGGAGGTGCTTGAAGCCCCAGACGGTCAGCTCGACGCCCCAGAGCGGCTGGACGCGGCTCCGCGGATGGTCTGCCTTCCAGCGCAGCGCCCGCTCGTAGGCGCGGACGTCGTCGTGGTCGGTGAACCCGACGACGTCGATCTCGCCGTGACGATCGACCTCGTCGAGGACCTGGTCGACCGTCGCCAGGCCGTCGCTATAGGTGCTGTGGATGTGCAGAATCGCCTGGCCCACGGGGAACCTCGCGTCGGCATACGATCGCTACCATACTCTAACGGTACGGGGCGGACAACGGTGTCCGCCCCGTTTTCGGGCGGCCGCCCCACGGGCCGATCCCTGGTCGACCCGTCCGGTCAGGCCGCGGCGGCAGCGCCCCGCGCGCCGAGGCGGTCGGCCAGGTCGAGCTCGACGAAGGCACGGTCTGGGCGGTCGTGGGTACGGACTGAGAGGGCTAGCCTGGCCGGATCGGCGACGGTGCTGTAGATCGTGCCGGGATTCTGGAGGCAGTCCCATTCCGACTCGGCGCCGGCGACCTGGCAAGTGTCGGCCAGCGCCGCCTGGGCGTTGGCCAGGTCGAACCGACCAGCGGCGAACAGCTCGGCGAGCCGCGCCAGGCGCTGCACCGAGTTCGGGAAGACCCATCCGCCGACCTGCAGGTCGAGCATCGCTGGGTGCTGGAAATGGTTGGTGGCGAGGACCACGCCCTCACGCGGACGGACCTGGGCGACTCGCTCCGACGTGAACTCGAGCAGGCGGCCGTCGCCCCCCTGCCTCGGCCGGGCGTCCGCTGTCGGCGAGCCACAGGCAAGCGTCAAGTTGTTGCCGATCGTCCGTCGAGCGCCGCGCACCAGCCACTCGGCCTCGTCGAGCGACCCGCTGTACTGGGCCATCAGACGATAGAGGAGCGGGAGCGGAATACCGTTCGTCGTCTCGCGCGGGACCGTCGAGGTCAGGCAGGCCAGCGACAGGCCATCCCGGTTCATGCCCGTGACGACGCCGACGTAGCCCGGCCACGAGACCGAGACGAACGGCCGCCCGCGGCTCGGGCGCACCACGAAGACGACGACGTGCCCACGCAGAATCCCGGGCACGACCGCGTCCGGGTCGACAAAGCCATCGCTGAGGTAGTAGTCCATGTTCCGCCCGTGGAGTGGCCCGCCACTCACGGTCCGACTGCCGCCCACCACGAAGCTCGAGCAGGCCAATCGCCCCAGAATCGGGGCGACAAAGCGGTGGTTCATAATCGGCGTCAGGACCGGGTTGAGCTGGATCAGCCCGTGCATGACGTCGTCGAAGGTGTTGAAGAGCAGGACGTCGCGGTAGCTCACGCCGGCCCCGTCGGCGACGCCGCGCATCTCTTCTCGCAGCTCGCGCGGGATATACGGGTGCATCCGCGCGGCGATGCCGTAGAGAACCCCGGTGAAGACGGCCCCGAGGCTCTTGCCGCGCTTGAACACGAGGTCGCCGTAGAGGCGATCGCGGAACAGGCGAACCTGCGGACGCAGGAGGGTCCCGTGCTGCCGGCCGCGCTCGTAGGGCCCACCCTCGAGCTCGACCAGCAGGAAGCCATCATGGGCCTGGAGGCGGGCGGTCACGCTCGGAGTATACCAGTCGGCGCCACGCCTCCTCGACCTGCCGCTCGGTGTCGGCGAGTGGGCCCGAATTGTCGATGACGACGGCGGCGCGGCGGACCTTGTCCGCCTGCGGGGCCTGGGCGACGATCCGCTCGCGAGCCTCCTGCTCGGTCAGCCCGCGGGGGCCGGTCAGACGGCGGAGCTGCTCGTCCGGCACACACGTGACGACCCAGACAGCGTCGAGCTGCTCGTGCAGCCCCGACTCCAACAGCTTGATCGCGTCGACGACGATCGCCGGCGCCCGCGACTGGGCGAGCCGGCCCCGGATCTCGGCGCGGACACCTGGATGGAGGATCGCCTCGAGCGCGCG
>JACCZL010000855.1 GCA_013695975.1 Chloroflexota bacterium | reverse complement strand
CCTCGGACAGGCCTGCGCTGTCCATCGGTACCCTCCGCGAGCGTCCCGGGCGCTTCTTCGCCCCCGCTCGCCGTGGGGGTACCATTTTCTGTCACCCTCCTGCCCTCACATTAGTGAGGCGCACCCTAGAGAATGCCGCGCTCCTGCGTGCGTGGGGGCGGCTCATGGTGATCGAAGCGCGCGGCGGTGGGCCCAAAGTGGCGGAAGGCGTTCCACGCCACGGGGTGTGTCCCACCCTGGAAGTAGACGCGAAACAGGAGCGTCCCTGGCGGCAGCGGGCGCCAGTGCGGCGGGACGCCGGCCAGCGCCGCGCCGGAGGGAGGATTGGGGAATTTAGGCACCCCCGTGGAGCTCGTCGGCCAGCGCCGTCACCACGCCAGGATCGAGGCCCAGCTCCAGCCATGTCCGCGGGGCGATCGGCGTATCGTCGTCTTCCAGCGTCAGGTCGAGGTGCGGACCGGTGAACCAGCGGGCGACGCTCACGGGATCCACGCCGATCAGGCGCGGCGCGACTCGCTCGAAGCCTGGCACCAGCCCGCGCTCGGTGAACTGAAAACGCGGGAGCCGCCAGCCGGAAGGCTGCTTGATGCCGTAGAGGGTGTAGGCCGCCAGGCGCTGGCGCACCCGACTCGCGTCCACCCCCAGACACTCGGCCGCCTGGCGGACGGTGAAGCCGGCCGCCAGCAAGGCGGCGTACTCGGCGGCGGTACGCACCAGGGGAGACTCCGCTCCGTGGGCACGCGGCTCGAGCACGGCCCCGCCTTCCTCGAGAGCGCGCACTTCCTCCGGGGTGAGCGCCTGGCGCGGCGACGTGTCGCGGCGCGGCGGGAGGATGTCGGCGAGAGCCTCCTCGACGAGCCGCGCGAACTCCTCGGGCCGGACGCGCAGGCCGAGCCGTTCGAGCGCCACGGTGCTGAAGGCCATCGGTAGCACCTCCGTCCTCACAGTCTATCACGGCATGACAGTCTGTGAGCACGATGAGATTCGCGACGAAGATGCCCACTCTTGGGCGGCATTCGAGACCAGCCTCGCCGACATCCAGCGATCACCACCCGCGAGCGCATGGTGACGCCGTACTGATGCGCTTCGCTATGCCGAGACGTGGCCGAGGCTGCCGGTCATCTGGCCGAGCGTCGCCTTGCTGCGGCGGAACGAGGGGCTGATCTGCGCCTCGAAGTCGCGCTTGGAGAGGATGGCCCCCGGGAGGTCGCCGGCCCCGAGCTTCGTCCAAATCTCCTCGACCGCCGCGTTCATCGCATCGAGGTAAGTCCGAAAGAACGTCAGCAGGTCCGTGTCGCTGTCGGCGAGAAGGTCCAGCTCTGCGCGAAGCGGCTCGAACGTGGCGTCGTCCAGCAGCGGGCGGAGCGCGGGGAGCGCTCGGTCGCGCAGCTCCCGGATCTTGCGGCACGAGGTGTCCGCGTCCACCCAGGCCTCGCTGTCGTAGTGGTTCTTGAACTTGTAGTAGAAGGCCTCGAAGTTCCCGGCGAAGGTCGCGGCATCATTGCCGACGCGGCGGAAGTCGGACGCGAAGTCGACCAGGACCTTGTGGCTCTTGCTCAGCTCCTCGATCAGTTGCTGGAGGTCATCCACGAGCTGCTGGCCGTGGTCCTGACGGCGGGCCCGAGCCAGGGCCTCGTCGGCCGCGACGAAGGCGCGATCCGTGTGCGCCAGGTAGCTCCTGGAGATCTCGGCGACCGGGAAGTCGAGCAACTGGTTGTCCGGTAGGCGGCTGAAGAGGACCGGGACGCCCCAGTCCCACGCGTCTTGGACCAGGGCGCGGGCCTCGTTCAAGGCCAGGTCGACGACGCCGTGCTTCAGCAGGCGGGTGTAGAACTGGTCGGCGAAATGGCGGGCCGTCTCCACGCCGACGCGGTCGCTCATTGCGACGACGGCCTGGATGCCGCCCTCGCCCACGAGCGCCGGTCCGAGCGGCACGAAGGCGTCGGTGCGCCCGCGAGCAGCGCTCTCACAGGCAGCCAGGAAGCAGAGCAGCGGCGGCTGCCGCAGCGCTTTAAAGCTGCTCACGAGCTGGTCGGCCGCGACCGGGGCGACCTCGCCGTCATCCTCCAGGTAGAGCACCGTCCCTGCCGGCGTCGCGGCGCCGTGGCAGAGGAAGTGGACGACGTGGAACTCGTTCGGGAGCATTCTGCGCAGCTCGCTCAGCGTCGGCGGAGCCGCGGTGCCCGTCTCCAGGTACGTGACGGCCACGTCGAGGAGCCCCTCCCAGGTGCGGTGCAGCGCCCGTCGCTCCTCCTCGGCGATCGGGTCCAGGTTGAACCTGTTCGACACCGGCGGCGAGGCGATGACGACGAGGGCTCGGAGCGGTCGCTCGGTCACCGGGAGCGGACGCTCCCAGCCCTGCGCCGTCACATAGCGCGAGAACGGCGTCGTCGCCGTGATTCCGAGCGGTCGCCACGCCCCGGCCAGAGGATGGTAAACCCGTTCCCAGTGGACAGCGTGCAGCTCAGGCGGGTCGAGCCGAAGCCGGACCCGGAGCCCGTCGCCGCGCCCCTGGACCGCGGCGATGGACTCCCGATAGCCGGCGCCGAGGGCGCCGTCCGCGAACAGCAGCCGACCCAGCGCCTGCCCGTAGCCCGCGGCATCCGCGGTCAAGGCGGTGAGCTCGGCGCGGTCGAGCCGCAACGTTCCGGGCGGGAAGTCGCGCCAGCCCGGTGCGCTCATCTCCACGGGGTACTGGTCGCCCGCCGGGTTGGGGGCGAAGACGCGGATCTCGAGCGGCTGATATTCCTCGCGTGGGCCGATACTCCCGAGCAGCATGCTACACCTCCGTGACTAAATGCATCCCATGAATCGTTGTCGCTTCCGCGCCCGGGCGGCCCCCCCAACCCCCCCCCGTGTTCGGGGGGGCTGGGGGGGGCCGTACCTGCTGCAACACTCCCTGGGAAGCATTCAGAGTCCGCGTCCGAAGATCCAAGGAGCTCCGATGCGGGGATGACGACCGATGCCACACACGCTGTGGCAGCACAGATCGGATCGTCGGCGAGCGATCACGAGATCTGCGCCGCCTCCCAGACGGCGTGGGCGACTTCGGGGCGGAGGAAGTCGCCGTGGGCGCCGGAGGCGCCGCCGCCTTCGCGGATGACGTGGCTGCACTCCAGATTGTAGACCTTGCCGGGCTCGAAGCCGTACGGCGCGTCGGCGGGGAGCATCTCGAGGTCGACAGGGTCGGCGCCCGGGCCGCGGACGCCGAAGGTGCCGAGGGCGCCGTACTTGGGCAGCTCACCAGGGGCGAAGGCGACCTGGCCGGCGACGCCGGCGCCCAGCGGATAGAAGCGACCGACGGCGGTGTCGAACTCGGTCTGGGTCGTGATGATCGGACCACGGACCTTGCGGTCGGCAACGATCGAGTGGAAGTAGCCTGCGACACCCGGCGCGGGCGGGATGTCCGAGCAGTAGGACCAGTGCGAGAGTGCGCCTTGGACCAGGACGAGGGAGTCGACCGGGCGGACCAGCGCGCCGCGCCCGTCCGGGCCGGCCAGGATGGCCGAGACGACGATGCAGCCGAAGCTGTGGCCCATCAGGTGGAAGCGCGCGTCCGGCCCGGCCCGCTGGAGGTCGCCGAGGAGGGCGAAGCCGCCGCTCTCGCCGAAGGTGCGAGCGCGGTCCTTCATCTTCCAGAACGAGAGTTGCTGGAGCGGCGCGAGCAGCCCGCCCAGGCTGAAGCTGCCGAAGCTGGCCGCCTCCTCCTCTTCGGCGGCCTGGTAGGCCGCTTCCGGGTCGAACGGCTCGCGGTCGTCGCCCGGCGCGGCGCCGACACCGGCGCTGCCCAGCCCGGCCTCGCGATTCAACACCGTGTAGGCCTCGCGCACCTCCGGCGGCAGGGTGGGCGGCGCGATCTCGTCCATCGCCGCCGCGAAGATCGTCTCGAGCGCCTGCCGGGCGGCCGGCGTATCGGCGATCCGCTCGGCGTACTGGTCGATCAGCGCCTCGACCGACCCCGCGGCGCCTGCGGCTAAGGCCGCGGCGCCCCCAACCGCCTCATCCCCCCAGGGCAGGCTCGGCCAGTGCAGCCCAACGATCAGGGGGCGGAAGCCCGGCCGCGCCTGGCGCATGCGCCCGAGGTCGGCCGTCGCGCGGATCATCGTCGCGATCCAGGCGTCGTACTGGGCGATGGCCGAGGGGACGTCGCCCTTCCAGCCGTGGCTGATGAGGAACACGTCGGTGAACGGCTCGTTCGCCAGGGCGTCGACGGCCCGCCGGCTCATCGACCCGTCCGGGTCGTCGGTCCGCTCGCGCCCCGCGGCGTCGAACGAGATCAGATGGTAGGTCAGGTCGGTCTCGGGCACCGTTCTGACTGGCATGGCCGGCTCCTCCCAGCGTGGGCTACCCGGGCAGTCGGACTGCCGGGTCGCCGATGATGACGTAGTTGCGGGCGTCGTTGTTGGCCGTCCACATCGCGGCTAGCTCGGCGTTGTCGGGGGTCTTGCCGAACTTGACGTCCTCGATCTCGGCGCTCAGGACGGTCGAGAGCTCGGCGTACCGGTCGTTGAAGAACTCGATTGCCGCGCCGACCGTCTGACCCTGCATCAGGCAGTGGAGCATGCTCCTGAAGACCTCGCGCTGCGCCCCGGCCCGCCCCCACATGAACGAGTAGCTCCAGGCTTGCTCGACGTGGCCGACGACGGCGAGGGCGCCTCCCCCGGGGTGGCCGAGCAGCCGTCGGGGCAGCGCGGCGACGAAGGCGTGGGGGGCGATCGCCGTCGGGTTGACGAGGGCCCGGTGGGCGAAGTCGTCGAGCTGGGGCGTGCCGGCGCCGTAGCAGGCGAAGTGGAGCGCGAGCAGGCCGGACAGCGCCGCGTCGTCGCCGACGTCGTCGGCCGAGAAGTAGAAGTCGTCGGGGATCGTTCCCTGCCAGCCGAACGGGCCGGGCCAGTCCTGACAGAGCAGCGCGCCCTGGTGGGGCAGTTGACGCGCATCGCCGTCCGGGAAGGCCATCCCGTGGCTGGCGGTGAAGAGGAGGGCCGGCGTCTCGTCGCCGCCGATCAGGTGGCCGAGCCGTGCCCTGGTGGCCTCGTCGTCGACGACCGTCCGGACCTCCCAGTCGGGCTGCTCGTCGGCCAACTGCGTGGCCAGCGGCTTGACCAGGTGATCGGCGCTGAGCTGGGTGGCCTTGTCGCCCTTGTTGCGGACGCCGAAGAAGGTCGCGCGGCGGGGGTGCCCGGCCGGGCCGGTTTCGGCGGCGACGACGCTGTGGGCGTAGCGGGCGTACTCCTCCGGCGTGTCGAAGTGGATCCGCCCGACGGCGTAGGTCACGTCGAGCTGGTACTGGAAGCGATACGGGATCTTCTCCGGATCCCCGACGATCAGCAGGTAGTAGGGGACGACCTCCGGATCGGCCGGGCCCGGTCCGATCCCGTGGCGGGCGAGGAACCGGTTCTTCGACTCGCCCGGACGGTAGGCGTCCGGGCCGGTGTACTCCTTGTAGTAGTGGGCCTCCTTCTTGGTCGCCTGCTCGCGGCGGTGGTCGAGCAGCTCGCGGAGGGCGTCCTTGATGGCCGGATCGGCGTCGTGGGCGAAGATGACGCCCCAGCCGGCCGACTCGAGCTTGTTCGGGTCGACGCCGGCCTTGACCCCCAGGTGGGCCTCGGTCGCCCGGCGGTGGCGGTCCCCGAGCTCGCCGACGTGCGCGGGGTCCAGCGTCTCGCCGAGGGCGACCCGGGTGACCTCCTCGGCCGTGAGCGGGCGCAGCAGGTACTCCCCGGTCGCCCCATTGACCC
>JACCZL010000832.1 GCA_013695975.1 Chloroflexota bacterium | reverse complement strand
GGGATGTTCTGGGGCGCGTCGTCGGCAGGACCGACCTTCATCGTCTGGGTGCGGGCCCCGAGCTTGATCGTCTTACGGGTCCCGACCGAGATCGTCCCGCCATCTCGAAGCTCCTGTTCGGCCTTGCCGAGCGCAACGGTCATGCCGCGGTTCCCGAGACGCTGGGTCATCGAGCGGGCGATCCCCAGGGTCTTGGCCGCTTGCTCGGGATTGGTGCGGGCCTGCTCCGTCGCCTGGCGGACGAGGTTATCGACGTTGCGCTGCTGGACATAGCCCATCACCTCGGGGTCCACGGCGGCGGCGAGGGCCTGGTCGGTCGTGAACTCGACGGTCAGGTCGATCGGCGGCGCTTCGCCTCGGTAGCGCTCAGCCGGCACCCAGTAGGTGAGCCCGACCTGGGCCAGGCGAGCCCGCACTGCCGGCCGCTCGGGGACGTCAAGCTCGAGGACGAAGACGGTGTGGTCGCCTGCCTCGAGACTCCCCAACTGGAGCGGCGACTGGGCCGGATCGAGGTCCGCCAGGCTCGGGTAGGCGCGGGTCGCCGAGACCAGGCGCACGTCGCGGACCGTCTTGAGCGTGAGCTGGACGTCCGAGACAACCTGACGAGTCGCCGACCCGAGCTCATCGTCGAATATCTGGGGCAGCGCCGTCATGTCGCGGAAGTCGTAGGGGCGGCCCTGGGTGATGCTGCACAGCTCGGCCAGGAGATCCTCGTTGTACTCCTCGCCGATGCCGAGGGCGACGATCCGCGCGCGGATCTCGGCCAGCGCGGAGGCGGCGCGGCGGCACTCCTCTTCGTCGATCGCCAGACCATCGGTCAACAGCAGCACGGTCCGCGTGGCATCCTCCTGTCCGCGCAGCTCGGTAACGGCGTTGCGCAGCCCGGGCGCCATCTGGGTGCCACCGCTGAATTCGGGCAGCCGACCGATGGCCTCGGCGAGCCGCGCCCGATCCCGGCCGACCTTACCGGAGGCCACGATCTCGGAACGATCGTCGAACTGGATCAGCGAGACGGCGTCGTCCGGCTGCAAGTGGGTGCTCTCGACCAGCCGACGAGCCGCTTCCATCGCGACGTCCAGCTTGCTCGTACCCTTGAAGGTGGCGTTGTAGGTCGTGCCGTCGACGGTGACCGGCTCGGTCGGAACGATCTCGGGATCGGTGCCCGGCGCCGGCTCGCGCATCGAGCCGCTGGTATCGATGATCGCTGCCAGACTGACGTTCGGGCGGCCGCGGCCCGCCTCCGGCGCTGGCAGCAGCTTGAGCATGACGAACAGTTTCTGTCCGCCGGCGCCAGCCCGGAGGTAAGGGCGGTGAGATTTGACGTTGATGTTGAGCATCGTCGCTGCCTTCCTGAGCCACCTTCGCAAGATACTTGCCACACGTCTGGACACCGGCTGAGACACCGACGGTCAGTGAAAGGCGGCGCTGGTGGGTCAGTTGGCACGCGGGCCGGATGAGCCCTGACACGCTGAGGGCAGATCCAAGCTACGCTTGGTCGGCCTCGCGCGGGTCGGGCACGTTGACGGTGAGGATGCCGGAGCAGCCGCGGGAGACGACGAGCTCTACGGGGTCGCTCTGGCTCAGGTTCTCCTCGACGTGGACTTCGTTGGGGGGGACGAAGAGGAAGTCGCCGGCCTGGACGTCGACGGCGCGCTCGAGCTGGGGGCCGAAGTGGAAGCGGGCGCGGCCGCTGATGACGTAGATCGCGGTCTCGCAGTCGCCGTGGTGGTGGACGCCGGAGGCCATGCCAGGCGGGCCTTTGACGTAGCCCGACCAGATGGTGGTGGCGCCGCTCGTCTCACGCGAGACGCCGGCTTCACGGATCATGCCCGCGGTCTGGGCGGTACCTGAATCGCGGTCAGATGGGCGGACGACTTTGATGCCGGTCATGGTGACCTCCGCTGCAAGTATGGCGATCGGGGTACGGCACGTAGAGCGTTGCGTACACTGTGCGTCGCGCGACGGGCGTTGTCAACCTGTAAACATTCAGGTGCCGGCGAGAATTGGTGGCATCCAACGGTTTCCGGTGATGGCGTCGCGGAGTGCGGTCATGATGCTGGTGCCGTGCTTGGCGGCGGCGGAGATGTAGCCGCGGATGCGGAGCCGGTGTCTGGGTGGCCTGTTCGGAGGGCAGCCGACCGGAGATCTTCTGCTGCAACTTGACCATCCGTAGATCACGCTCACCCTGGTTGTTCGTGAAGGGGATGGTGAGGTCTTCGGTGAAGTGCAGCACGTCGGCCTGCCGGTCACGCAAACGCTCTGGCAGGTTGCGGGCGGGTAGCTGCTCGCCGTGTTCGCGGCGGGGTACGGTCTTGAGACCGACGAGCACGCCGTGGCGGAACTGGTCGACCAGCTCGGTTTTGATCTCGGGTGGGATGTGGTCGAGTCCCCGCTCGCGGGCGGTGTGCGCGGCGGTGCGGTGAGCTGCCACCGCGGCATCCGCCTCATCCGCGTCGTCCGCGTCATGGCGTTCCTCCGCGAGTGGGCCCGGCGCGGGTGGGGCTTGAGACTTCTGGGCGACTGGCTGCCGATCCGCGCTGCGCCAGCCGGGCACGCTCCTCGCGCTGCTTGCGCCACCCGTACGGGGTCACGCCCCGCGGCTTGTACACATTGAGCACCGTGATCACGAGCAACACCAGCAGGCCGACGCCGGGGTGGAGGAGGTCGCCCCCAAGCCTGCCGAGGTCGGCACCGTCCGCCTCTCGCGCTACGTCTGCCAGGGAGCTCACGGTCGGCATGTGCAACAGCAAGACGACGGTGCAGAGGATGGTCAGCGCGAGCGTGATCAGGACCCAGTAGAGCCGGACCAGGCCCCACGGGGTGCCCAGCGACATGACGAGCCCGGTCAGCAGCGCGGCGAGGGCCAGCGGGACGATGGCGTACCAGCCGGTCAGCTCCATCGCGATCCAGGCGGCACGCACCGTCTGAGCATCCTGGCTGGTCACGGCCGAGACGCCGAGCGCCAGGTACGCAACGACCGCACCGATCCAGCCGACCGAGAAAGTGAGATGCACGGTGAGCACGAACTTGCGCAGGCCGGATGTCATGGTCATGGCCGTTGCGCCCCGTGTGCTACGGGCGGCGTCTGACCACCGGCGCCACCGCCGGACGATCTGTCGTCTCCTGTGACGTTGGCGGGCGGAGCGCCTCCGGACGGCATGTGGCGACCAGGGCCGTGGGGACCACCGACGCCGGTGAACATGATGATGGCGACCAGCAGGACCAGGACGATGACGATGATCCCAACTATTTTCACCCAGGGTGGTGTGCCGGGATAGACGGTGGTCGATCCGCGGTCGGGCCCCGCGCCGGCGTCGTCGCCGGTGTCGCCCTTGGAGTCGGGGTAGGCGGGCAGCTCAGCCATGTGCGTCTCCTCGCGTCTTGGGGGCAGGCGACCGCGTCGAACCGTCGGCCACCGGGGCCACCGCCAGTAAAGCGCTCGTCACGTTCCTC
>JACCZL010000828.1 GCA_013695975.1 Chloroflexota bacterium | reverse complement strand
GCACGATGCTCGAAGATGACCCGGGTCAGCGCGTGGAGCACTCCCGGCTCGTCAGGCACCCGGACGAGCAGGGCGAGCCCGGCGTCTCTGTCGGCCTCCGAGCGCGGCCTCTGTTCGCTCATCTCCCGATCCAGCTACCGCTTTCTAACCCGCCTGGGTCGGGTGTTTCAGACCGTTTGGGTCACCCTCGATCCCGCGCGCCTGCCGATGTTAATCATAGACGGAATAGATCGGACGCGCAGTCCGCGGGTCGATCGACAAAAACCGAGCATCCGACGTTGGCGGTCCGAGCGATCGCCAACGATCGAACGAGAAGGCAGGGGACGTGCGATGGTCGAGACTCAGGAGCTGGTCGAGCGGGCGCAGAGCGGCGATGGCGAGGCATTTGGCGAGCTGTACGAACGGCTGCACCCGGAGATCTTCCGCTACCTGGTGCGCCACCTCGGCGGACGCCGCGAGATGGCCGAGGACCTGACCGAAGAGGTGTTCCTCAAGGTTCTCGAGCGCATCGACAAATATCAGTTTCGCGGCCTGCCCTTCTCGGCCTGGTTGTATCGGATCGCCCGCAATCACTTGATCGATCACGTCCGCGCGCAGCCCAAGCAGCCCCTCTGCTCCCTCGAAAGCGGAGCCGAGATCGCCGAGCGTGGGGCCGAGCTGGTACTCGACCGCCAACTGGACCAGCAGGAGCTGTCCTCTGCCCTGAGCCGGCTAACGGCCGAGCAGCAGCAGGTCGTCAAGCTGCGCTTCCTCATGGGGCAGACGACCGCGGAGACCGCCGCGGCGATGGAGAAGACCGAGGACGCGATCAAGAAGCTCCAGGCCCGTGGTCTAGCCCAGCTCCGACGGATCCTCGAGCAGGCACGCTCGGCCGAAGGCGCCGCTCCCAAGCGCGCCCACGTGGGCGCGGTGTCGCGTTCTCGAGCTTCGGCGATCGCGTAGTCGCGGGCACGCACGCCGCCCGCCGCCCCGACGCCTCCAGATCGGGCTCGAGTCCGTCAAGACGGGCCGCTCGATCCCACCGTCCCCTTATCTTGCGAGGCGCCGTTCCTGATTCTGGATGTGCGCGCGATTGAGGTGGGTCCGGTGGCCTTCGCGCTGGCGGTGTTCGCCCATCGCGCAAAGCCACACGCCGCCATCCGCGTTTCCATCGAATGGTGCGTGGGCGCGAAGTGCGCACAAGGGTGAGCGAGGAGGACGGACGTGCCGAGGCATAAAGACAACCGACACGCTGGATCACAAGCAGCTACTGGCAGCCCTGCGTGCGGTTCGGAAGGGCGACTTCACGGTTCGCCTGCCGCTCGATCAGACTGGCATCGTGGGCGAGATCAGCGAGGCGTTCAACGACGCCGTCGATCTGAACGAGCGGATGACGAAGGAATTCGGGCGGATCAGCGCGGTCGTCGGCCACGAGGGCCGGATCGGCCAGCGCGCCTCGCTCGGGGACGTCGCCGGTTCGTGGCTCGGCTGCGTCGAGTCCGTCAATGTCGTGATCGGTGATCTGACCCAGTCGACGGCGGAAGTGACGCGCGTCCTCGGCGCCGTCGCCAAGGGCGACCTCTCGCAGCGGATGACCCTGGAGGTCGACGGACGACCGCTGAAGGGCGAGTTCCTGCGGTCGGGCAAGATCGTCAACACGATGGTCGACCAGTTCAACGCGTTCGCCTCCGAGGTCACCCGAGTCGCCCGCGAGGTCGGCTCCGAGGGTAAGCTGGGTGGTCAGGCCGACGTCAAGGGCGTGGCCGGAACCTGGAAGGACCTCACCGACAGCGTCAACATGATGGCCGGTAACCTGACGAGTCAGGTCCGCAACATCGCCGACGTGACGACCGCAATCGCCAATGGAGACCTGTCCAAGAAGATCACCGTCGACGTGCGCGGGGAGATCCTGCAGCTCAAAGACACCATCAACACGATGGTCGACCAGCTCAACTCGTTCGCCTCAGAGGTGACCCGAGTCGCCCGCGAGGTCGGCTCGGAAGGGCAAGCTCGGTGGTCAGGCCCAGGTCAGAGGCGTTGGCGGGACCTGGAAAGACCTGACCGACAGCGTCAACATGATGGCCGGCAACCTCACGAGCCAGGTGCGCGCGATCGCGAACGTCACGACCGCGGTCGCCAACGGCGACCTGTCCAAGAAGATCGACATCGAGGCCAAGGGCGAGAT
>JACCZL010000128.1 GCA_013695975.1 Chloroflexota bacterium | reverse complement strand
GCCGGGGCGGGCGGGACGCCCGCGCTCCCAGAGCGGCGCCACCGCTCGCCCCGCAAAGGCTACGGTCGCGGTTCGGAACTTGGGCCCGATCGATATACTGCCCCTGGCGCGAACGTGAGCCAGGGAGGTCGATGGTGGCCCGCTTGGAGCGTGATCTGTTCGTCGAAGCCCCGCCCGAACGGGTCTTCGAGCTGCTGGCGCAGCCAGAGCGGACGCCAGAATGGTCGCCCAACGTCGTGGCGATCCGCCGCGTCGGCGACGGGCCGATCGGCGTCGGCTCGACCACCCATGCGCTGATCAAGGCGCTCGGGACCCAGCAGCGCGCCATCGGCCGCTGCACCGTCTTCGACCCGCCGCGTCGGATCGTCATCGAGAGTCGGACCGACCTGGGCGCCAGGAGCCGGAGCGACAGCCAGCTCGTCCCCGAGGGCAGCGGGACTCGCCTGCGAGCGACTCTGGAGTACGTCGTCCCCGGCGGTGGCCTGGGGCAGCTCTTCGACAAGCTGGTCGCCGAACGCCAGACTCGCGAGGACTTCGAGCAAGCCCTCCTACGCCTCAAGAGGCTCCTGGAGGCGGGGCTGGCGTAGGGGCCGCCGGCCGAGGGAGTGCGACACTGCGCTCAGCCGCGGGTCGTCGCCCCCATGACCAGGCGGCTCAGCGCGTTCCCGATCATCATCAACGTCTGGTCCTCGCCGACGATGCCGTGCCGTTGGGCGAGGTAGCCCGGATCGTTGTAGGCGACGTGGACCTGCCCGGCCTCGTCCTCCCACACCAGGAGCTTCTGTGGCAGATCGATCCCGACGGTCTGGACCGCTTGCAGCAGCTCAGTGCCGGCCTGCGGATTGCCGAAGATCAGGAGCTGCGTCGGGCGGAGCACCTTGCCCACCCGTTGGGCGTTCGCCGCATGATCGACCCGGGCGACGACCATCAGCCCACCGGCCTGAAGCGCGCCCTGCAGCCGATTGGCCGTCTCGTCGACGCTATACGCGCTCTGAACGATCACCAAGCCACTAACCGTCCCGGCACGCGCGGTCGCAACCGTACTTCCGATCACCCCGACCAGAGCGATCATCGCCAGGACCATCCAGACGTTTCGCACCTTGCCCCCCTCCTGTTGGCGAGCGACCTGAGGCCCGCGCCAGCATTCTATTTGCCGGCCTGTGCTATCGGCAAGCTACCCGCTTCCCAGGAATACGTGCGTCCGACTCGCCCCCGGAGCCCGCACGGGCTCGATGCGCGAGCCCACATCAGGCAGCGACAACGCTCGGGAAGCATGGAGCGCGTGTCCCCCACGTAGACGCCCGTGATCGGCCCCAAAATGATCCGAGCTATACTGTATGAAGGTGAACCACTAGGAGGCGGCACGATGGTGATGACGCGATACGCCCTGGAGGACTTTGTCGGCGACATGCAGGAGCTGGTGGCGACCCGGCCGAGCCAAGACCAGTTGTTCGACCGCGGCTCGGTGTATCTGGAGCGATTGATCCGCAACCCCGACGCCCTGCCGGAAGAGTTCCAGCGGCCCTCAGGCACGGGCAAGCGGGCGAACCACGGCAGCTACGCCCTCCATCGGAGCGAGGGCCTCTTCGTCAGCGCCGTCGTCTGGGGGCCCGGCGACCGCATCGGCCCGCACGACCATAAGACCTGGGGCATGATCGGGGTGATGGGCAACGCGATCGAGGAGACTCGGTTCCGCCGGGTCGACGAGCACGACGAGTACGTCAAGCTGGAGCAAGACCGGTCGGTGCTGGTCAAGCCGGGCGACGTCTCGCTGCTGATCCCCGAGATCGACGAGATCCATGCGATGAACAACCCCAGTGACCGCCCGACCTTCGAGATCCACGTCTACGGCAAGGATCTGGTCGGCCTGGAACGCTACCGTTACGACCTCGAGACCGGCTTGGTCAAGCGGTTCGCCAGCGACAAGTTCGACAATTGCTGACCGGTGATCGTCCCCGCTGAGCTGCACCGTCTTCTCGAAGAGAGCGTGAGCCTGGCGTTGATCGACGTGCGGGAGCACGGCGAGTACAACGCCGCGCACATCCCCGGCGCCAGCTCAGTGCCCCGGCGGCAGCTCGAATTTCGGATGGCGCGGCTCGTCCCGTTCGGCGGCGCCCGCGTGGTCGTCTGCGACGACGATGGACGGCGGGCCGCGCTGGCCGCGGACACGCTCGATCGGATGGGCTACAGCACCGTCGACGTCCTCGAAGGCGGCCTCAACCGCTGGGCCAGCGACGGCTTCCCCACCGAGTGGGGCATGAACGTCCTCAGTAAGGACTTCGGCGAGAGGGTCGAGGTTCGCCACCACGTCCCGACGATCGAGGCCCGCGAGCTGCACGAGCGGCTCGCCAGGGGCGATGACGTCGTCATCCTCGACACCCGCACGCCGGAGGAGTATCGCGACCGCTGCATCCCCGGCGGCCGGAGCGTCCCCGGCGGTGAGCTGGCCTTGCGGATCGCGGACATCCAGGCCGAGCGTCCGGACGCGGCCGTCGTCGTCAACTGCGCTGGCCGAACGCGGAGCATCATCGGGGCACGAGTCCTCCAGCGGATGGGCCTGCCGAACGTCGTGAGCCTGAAGAACGGCACCTCTGGCTGGGTCCTGGCCGGGCTGGACCTCGAGCACGGCGCGTCGCGGCTGGAGCTGCCCGAGCCGACGCCGGAGGGTCGGGCGCGAGCCGAGACGTTCGCCGCGCAGGTCGCCCGGGAAGACGGGGTGCGGATGCTCGGGATCGACGACCTCCGAGCCCTCGCCGGCCGCTCCGGACAGCAACCCGTTTACCTGAGCGACGTCCGCACCGAACGGGAGTATGCTGAGGGCCACATCCCCGGCATCTGGTCGTTCCCCGGTGGCCAGGCGGTTCAGCGCGCCGACGATGCCGTCGCCGTGCGGGACGGTCAGGTCGTCTTCTGTTGCGACGGCATCGTGAGAGCGGCGGTGACCGCGTCCTGGTACCGCCAGATGGGCTTTCCGAACGTCTACGCCGTCGACGGTGGGGTTCGGGCGTGGGCCGCACACGGCCTGCCCCTCGAGAGGGGCCCGAACGAGGTCGAGCCGTTCGGCCTGGCCGAGGCGCGAGCACGCGTCGCGACCGTGACGCCGGAGGCGCTCTCGGTCGCGATGTCAAGTGAGCGGCGGCCGACGGTCATCTTCGTCGACACGAGCCGCGAGTTCGCCCTCGGCCACGTGCCCGGCGCCCGCTGGCTCCAGCGCGGCTGGCTCGAGTTCAGGATCGCCGAGCTCGCGCCAGACCTGGGCACGCCGATCGTCGTGAGCGATGCCGACGGCCGCAATGCCCTGTTGTCCGGAGCGACGCTGCGGAATCTGGGCTATCAGAACGTCTCGGCTCTGGCCGGCGGCATGGACGCCTGGCGGGGAGCTGGCCTGCCCGTCGAAACCGGCCTCGCCGGCGTGATGGCCCCGCCCGACGACGTCGTCCCGATGGGCCCCAACCGTACCCACGCCGACATGATCCAGTACCTCCGCTGGGAAGAGGCCCTCGGCAAGAAGTACGAGACGTAGTGGCGGTCTGCTCGCCCCCGGGTTGAGCAGAGGGGCTCCAGCCGTTCACGCCGACCGTGGCGTGGTATAACTCGGCTCCCATGCAGGTCGCGCGCTACAGTCGGCTCTTCATCCCGACGCTCAAAGACCCCCCTGCCGACGCCACGGCCGTCTCGCATCAACTGCTGGTGCGAGGAGGCTTCATCCGCCAGCTCGCGGCCGGCAGCTACAGTCACCTGCCGCTCGCCAAGCGGACCCTCACCAAGATCGAGGCGATCGTGGCCGAGGAGATGGACGCGATCGGCGGCCAGCGCTTCCACCTGCCAGCTCTCCACCCGGCCGACCTCTGGAAGGAATCCGGCCGCTGGTTCGACATCGGCGACGAGATGTTCCGCCTCAAAGACCGCCGCGGCAGCGACCACTGCCTCGGCATGACCCACGAGGAGATCTTCGCCGCCATCGCCCGCGACGAGCTACGGACGTATCGTCAGCTCCCCCAGGTCTGGTACCAGATCCAGACCAAGTTCCGCGACGAGCCGCGCCCCAAGTCCGGCGTCCTGCGGACCCGCGAGTTCACCATGAAGGATGCCTATTCCTTTACCGTGGACCAGGCCGGCCTGGACGCGGCGTACGAGGATCAGCGCGGCGTCTACGAGCGGATCTTCACCCGCTGCGGGCTCCAGTTCGTGATGGTCCAGGCCCACTCGGGCATGATGGGCGGGAGCGGCTCAGCCGAGTTCATGGTCCGGACCGAGGCCGGCGAGGACCTCGTCGCCGCCTGCCCCAACCGGGACTACGCGGCCAACCTCGAGACGGCCACATCACGCATCCCCGAGGAGCCGGACGAGCCCCCGACCAGCTCGTCGCCCGAGAAGTTCCCCACGCCCGGCGTCGTGACGATCGAGGCCCTGGGCCGCCCACCCTACAGCGTGGCCCCAAGGCGCCAGCTCAAGACCCTGGTGTACATGGTCGACGACAAGCCGATCGTGGCAGTCGTGCGCGGCGACCACAGCCTGAACGAGGCCAAGCTCCAGACGGCCACCGCCGGCGTCAACATCCGCCCTGCCCGCTCCGACGAGATCGTCGCGCTGATGGGGGCGCAGGCCGGGTCGCTCGGCGCCGTCGACTTTACCGGGGCGACCGTCCTGGTCGACCGCGCGCTCGAGAGACGGGCCAATATGGTCACCGGCGCCAACGAGGACGGCTTCCACCTGCGCGGCGTCGACGTCGGGCGCGACCTGCTCGCCCGGGGTGCGACTCTCGCCGACCTCCGCTCAGTCGCCGCGGGCGAGGGCTGCCCGCGCTGCGACGGGACGCTCGACGTCTTCAAGGCCCTCGAAGTGGGCCACATCTTCAAGCTGGGCACCATCTACTCGACCCCCCTCGGCGCGACCGTCCTGACCGCCGAAGGCAAGGAAGTCCCCCTCGTGATGGGCAGCTACGGGATCGGCATGGAGCGGATCATGGCCGCCGCGGTCGAGCTCCACCACGACGAGCAGGGCATGATCTGGCCGTTCTCGATCGCCCCCTTCCAGGCCACCGTCCTGACCCTGGACAAGGAGCCCGAGCTGGCCCGCGCGGCCGAAGAGGTCGTCGACCAGCTCGCCAGGGCCGGCGTCGAGGTTCTCTTCGACGACCGCGACGAGCGCCCCGGCGTGAAGTTCAAGGATGCCGACCTGGTCGGCATCCCGCTCCGGATCGCCGTCGGCCAGCGGGGCCTCGCCGAGGGCAAAGTCGAGTGGAAGCTCCGCCGCGACCAGGCTGTCGAGCTGATCCCCCTCGCCGATGTCGGTTCGAAGGCCCAGGCGCTGCTCCGAGCCGAACTCCCTGATTGGGCGGTCGCTCGGTAGCGCGACTGAGGCGGCAGATACTGAGCGAGCTATCCATACCACACAAGAGCCGCGATCACGAGGCCGAACACTGCAGTTCACGGCATTGATCGAGCGTGAGGACGACGATTATGTCGCGCTCTGTCCCGAGCTGGACATCGCCAGTCAAGGCAACACCATTGGAGAGGCCAGGCGGAACCTCATCGAGGCTCTCGAGCTTTTCTTCGAGACCGCGAGCCCGTCCGAGATCCAAGAGAGGAGCGCAGGCCGATGGGCGGGGTCGTGACGGCGGTGAGCCGCGGCGCGACGCACATTTTGAGCAAGTCCAATCAGGACAGCATCCGGCTCTTGACCGGACTGGGCGTCGAGGGCGACGCGCATCTGGGCGAGACGGTCAAGCATCGCTCGCGGGTGGCACGCGACCCGACCCAGCCCAACCTGCGCCAGGTACATCTGATCCACGCCGAGCTGCACGACGAGCTGCGGGCCGCCGGCTTCTTCGAGTCGGCCGGGCAGATGGGCGAGAATGTCACCACCCGCGGCGTCGATCTGCTCGGGCTGCCGACCGGCACGCGGCTGCACCTGGGCGACACGGCGGTGGTCGGGGTGACCGGCTTGCGGAATCCTTGCGGCCAATTGGATCGGCTCCGATCGGGCCTGCTGGCAGCGACGCTGGGACGCGACGAGCGCGGCAACCTGGTCCGCAAGGCCGGCGTTATAGGGATCGTCCTGGCCGGCGGCGAGGTCCGGGCCCGCGACCCGATCCGCGTTGCGCTGCCGCCCGAGCCGCACCGATCGCTCGAGCCGGTCT
>JACCZL010000771.1 GCA_013695975.1 Chloroflexota bacterium | reverse complement strand
GCGAACGCCGCCCAGGCCGAAGGCGCCCGCCGCCGCGCGACCGGCCCGGCCACACCCGCCTGCTCGGGCGCTAGCACCGCCGCCGGGCTCGCTCCGGTTGCGCTCATGGTCAGTACCGCACCCGCGGGTTGAGGTAGCCGTAGAGCAGGTCGACCAGGAGGTTGACCAGGACGAAGCAGGTCGTCATCGTCAGCACCGTCGCCTGCATGACCGGGTAGTCACGCTGGAGGACGGCCAGGATGGCGGTGCGGCCCATGCCGGGGATGTTGAAGATCGTCTCGACGACGAACGCGCCGGTCAGGGCCGTCCCGAAGGCTAGGCCGACCACCGTCGTGATGGTGATCGAGGCGTTCTTGAGGGCGTGGACCGTGATGACCGACCGCTCGGCCAGGCCCTTAGCGCGGGCGGTGCGGACGTAGTCCTGGGTCAGCACCTGGATCATGCTGCTCCGCGTGATCCTGGTAATGAACGCCATCGGCCGCGAGGCCAGCGCCAGGCAGGGCAGGATGTAGTTTTCGGGCTTGCCCCAGCCCGCGACCGGCACGAGTCCCAGCCCCAACGCCAGGGTCAAGATGAAAATTGCTGCGAGCACAAAGATCGGCACTGAGACGCCGACCAGCACGGTGAAGCGGGCCAGGCGGTCGACCCAGCTCCCGCGGCGCACGGCCGAGATCACCCCCAGCGCCACGCCCCCGAACAGCGCGACAGTCGTCGTTACGGCGGCGATGCTGGCGCTCACGGGAAAGGCGTCGCGGATGATCTGGCCGACGGAGCGGCCCCGATTGACGTAGGAGGTTCCGAAGTCGAGCCTGGCCGCCCGCCAGACGAAGCGCCCGTAGCGCTCCCACGGCGGCAGGTCCAGCTCCAGCTCGCGCCGCAGGTTCGCCTCGGCCTGAGGGTCCTTGAAGTCGCCCATCATGATCTGGACCGGATCGCCCGGCGCGATGTACCCGACGACGAACACGATCAGCGACGTCGCCAGCAGGATCGGGACGATCCCGAGCAGCCGCCCCAGCGCGTAGCGGCCCATCAGGGATTACCCCCTCGCATCAGCACCGCGAACGTGAGGGAGCGGCCCGGACTCAGGCGATGCACGGGTCGTGAGTCCGAGCCGCTCCTTCACGGTCGCGGTGCTGATGGTGCCCATTCGGAGCCCGGGCCGCACTACGCGCGTAGCCAGCGGGCGAGGAAGCGCCCGACGTCGGCGCTCCAGGCGGGGACGTCGGCGGTGATGAAGGCGTGGCCGTCCTCGCGAGTCGTCCCGTTGGGCGGATAGATCCTCGCCTCGTGGGGCTTGCCCAGGCGGGCCAGCTCGGCCCCGAGGTCGTAGGTCGGCCCGAGGCTGAAGTCGTTCTGGGCCTGGATCAGGAAGAGCGGCGTCTGGGTGCGGCGGACCGCTTCGAGCATCGTCTCGCGCAGGGCCGGCGCCTGCTCCCAGTTCATCGCGGCGCCGGCAAAGTTGACGGCCGCCTTGAAGCGGGGCGAGCGGCCGATTGCCAGCGTCGTCATGATCCCGCCGAACGAGATCCCCATGATCCCGATCTGGTCGGCCTCGACCCGCTCGTGGCCCTCGAACCAGGCCAGCGCCGCCAACACGTCGTCGTTCTCCGCGGAGAGCGTGTCGACGAGCTGGCGGCCCCGTTCCGGGCTCCCCTCCGGCGCCGTCACCAGACTGCGCCAGTGCGGACCGGGATTGCCGTTGTAGCCGCGGCGGATCGGCAGAAAGGCGACGTAGCCCATCCGATTCAGGGCCTCGGCCACCGGCCGCATCCGCGGCGCGAGCCCGCCGCTACCGTGATTCACGATCAGCGACGGCAGCCGCCCGCTCCCCTCCGGGGCGAACAGATAGCCGGCCAGCTCGCGGCCGTCGCTGGGATAGGTCACCGCCCAGGGCTCGAGCGCCCTGAGGTCGGGGATGTCGGACACGGTCATGGCGAGCTCCCAGGTAGCGGCGCACTCGCCCCCCCGACCCCCCCGAATTCGAGGGGGTCGGGGGGGCGGGCCCATGCCGCGCGGCGACTCATACGAAGGAAGCGCTCAGCGGTTGACGCTGACCTTGACGAAGGGCTGCATGCCCCAGCTCAGGCCGGTCGTCTCCAGGCTCTCGACGTAGGGCTTCTTGAGGAACGCGTAGCGGGTCGAGCCGATCATCACGGCCGGGACCTTCTCGGCCAGGTAGGCGTTGGCCTTGCGGAACGCCTCCGTGCGGGCCGGGCCAGCCGGCTGCATGTTCGCATCGTCGACCAGCTTGTCGTACTCCAGGTCCTCGAAGCCCATCCGGTTCGTCCCGGCCTTGCTATAGAAGAGGCGGTCGAGGAAATAATTCGGCTCCATGACGCCGGCTGACCAGCCGGTGAAGAACGTCGGCAGGACGTCTTTTTTGTTCATGTCGGCAATGAAGCGGGCGAACTCGGTCGTCTGGACCTGGGCCTGGATCCCGAGGTTCTCCTTGAGCATGCCGGCCATCGCCTCGGACATCGCCTTGCCGTCCGCCCCGCGCGGGTTAAAGGTCAGTCCCATCGGCGGGAGCCCCTGGCCGCCCGGGTAGCCGGCCTTCGCCAGCAGCTCCTTGGCCCTAGCCGGATCGTACTCCAGCCCCTTGAGGTTCGGGTCGTGGCCGTCGATGTTGGGTGGCAGCGAGCTCGGCGAGGGCTTGCCCAGGCCAAACATGACCTCGTCGATCAGCTTCTGGCGGTCGATCGCGTGGGCGATCGCCTGGCGCACCTCGAGCGTGCGAGCCGGCTCCCAGGCCTTCTGGTTCAGCGCCAGATAGATCACCTGGGCCCGGTCGAATTCGAGCAGCTCCTTGCCGAGCTTGCCGTCGGCTCGGATGCGCTTGATGTCGGCCTGGGGCACCCGTCCGACATCAAGCTCGCCGTTCTCATACTGGGCCAGCTCGGTCCCCCCGTCGGTGACGATCGGCAGCTCCACGGTCGCCACGTTCGGCGCACCGAGGAAGTAGTCCGGGAAGGCCTCGAGGACGACCTTGCTGTTGTGCTGCCATTCCTTCAACTTGAAGGGCCCGCTACCGACCAGGTTCTGCTCAAACCAACGCTCACCACCCGCCTCGACCGACGCCTTGTGAACGACCCCGGCCGTGTAGTACGTCAGGTTCGAGAGCATGTCGCCGCGGATCGGCAGGGCGATCTTGATCTCGAGGGTCCGCGGGTCGACGACCCTGGCGCCGGTCAGCTCGGTCGCCGTTCCGGCCAGCATCTCTTTGGCCCCGACGATGTCTCCGAGCGACTCTCGGGCGGTCAGCGCCTTGGTCGCCGGGGTGAGCGCCCGCTCCCAGGAGTACTTGACGTCCTTGGCCTCGAGCTTGTCGCCGTTGTGGAACTTGGCGTTTGGGTGCATCTTGAAGGTGAACGTCGTACCGTCCTGGGAGACCGTCCACGACTGCGCCAGGCTCGGGACGACCTTACCGGTCGAGTCGACGTCGGTCAGCGTCGCGAAGAGGTTGCCGACCATCGGCCCGGCGATGATGTCGTTGGTGACGGCCGGGTCGAGTGTCGGCGGCTCGCCGTTGAGGGCGACCCTGAGCGTCCCCTTCGGCGCGGCCGGCTTTGCCTCCGCGGGCTTGGCAGCGGCGGCCGCCGGGGTTTGTCCGGACGCCGCTTTCGCGGCGGGGGCCGGCTCGCTGGCCTTGGCGGCCGGGGCGGAGGTG
>JACCZL010000894.1 GCA_013695975.1 Chloroflexota bacterium | reverse complement strand
ACCGAGACCCTTCGCTGCACTCAGCATGACAACCCGGGGCGAACTTGGCGGACGGACCACTTAGGACCTCGACCGACGTCCCTTCTGAGCAGTTTGCCACGACGAGGCCGCCCACGGCGGCGCTTAGAGTACTGGTCAATTCTCAAAGACCATGCTCCGCTGGACCGGGTAGCCGCTACTGAGGCAGTCCTGCTCCGACCGCAGAGCGTTCGCCTGGTAGTCGCGTGGGACGATCACGTAATTGAACTGCCAGATTGGGCTGTACTTGTCCATGCCTGGCACGGAGTCGTAGATGTTGTACTGGCCGTCCACCCGCTCGGGCTCCTGGTCATCCTTGAGCTTACCGTGCTCATCCAGCTCGACCTGGTAGACGACTTGATACTCTTGCGCGACTTTGACGAGCTGAGGATCGACGTCCAACTCTCCACTCTCGACAGCGTAGACCACCTTGCCGTCGAACCAGACGCGCTCGACCTCGAGGTTGAAGGGGTTACTATACGTCAGCCGCTCTACGCCGCGATCGTCATAGGGCTGGCCGCCCTCCTTCGCCCTCGGCTCGCCGTCTTCGATGCACCAGACGCCAGCCTCGTCGGCCGCGTCAGCACGGTTCACATCCGCCATCGTGCAGATCCTCCATCTCGATCTCGGGCATCACAGTGACTGACGCAGGCAAGGCGTGTGCCGCCGTGGTCCAGAGGTCCGGCATGGTAGCATCGATAATGGGAGTGCCGTGATGCGCGGCTTCGTAATCGGTTGGGTGGTGGCGTTCTCGCTCGTGGGCCTCGGCGCGCTGGGGATTGGGTCCGCCCTCGGACCGGCGCCACCGAGGGCCGCCGGTCCGGCACCGCCTCCCGTCTCGGTCGAGGCGGTGCCGACGGCAGCACCGTTCACCCAAGATGCCGCCCTGGACGTCGTGGCTGGCCGTCTCGCCTCGACGAGCAAGGGGGCGCAGTTTCGCCTGGAGCTACGGCGGAGCGCGCAGGTCACCTACCACTCGGCCGATCACTGGACGATACGGTGGGGCCCGGCGAGCTGGACGGCCCACGGGCCCGGGCGCTACGCCGAGCCCGATAATGAGGCGGCGCGCCGGCTTGAGGCGGAGGCCGCGATCCCGTTGTGACGGTACGCCCACGAGCTACGGCGGCGGCTGGCTCCGATCAGTGGGTCGCGCTCATTGGCGTGGCGAGCGCCTGCATCTATCTGACGCAGTACACCCTGCGCTGGCCGCTCTGGCAGCTCTACCAGCAACCGTATTTGGACTACGCCTGGCTGAGCCAGTACACCCGAGCGGGACAGGCGGCGTACCTTGGCCTCTTCATCGTCCTATTCGGGCTGCAGTACGCCGCCTATCTGATCGCGAGAGCGGACCCGAGGGCCGCGCCGCGCTGGCTGATCCTGGGCGGGCAGCTCCTCTTCGGGCTCCTGCTCGTCGGCATCTATCCGGTCGCCGCGCTCGACGTCTACGACTACTTGATGTACGGGCGGATCGCCCTGGACTACGGCGGCAATCCCTTTACCCAGCCGCCATCGGCCTTTCCAGACCCGCTGGTCGGCTTCTCGCCGTGGCCGAACGAGCCGTCGGTGTACGGGCCGGTCTGGCAGCTCATCAGCCTGGTCCCAACCGCGCTGTCCGGCGGCAACCTGCTGGCGGGGCTGGTCGCCTTTAAGCTGACGGCGCTGGGCTGCTATCTAGGCTGCTCGATGGTCCTCTGGCGGCTCATACAGCTCGTCGAGCCGGACCTTGCACCCGCCGGAACGCTGCTGTTCGCCTGGAACCCGCTGCTGCTCTTCGAGCTTGCCGGCAACGCTCACAACGACGGCGCGATGGTCTTGCTGGTCCTACTGGCCATCCTGAGCTTGGTTCGGGGACCACGGCTGCTGGTCTTACCGCTACTGGCCGCGGCGATCCTGACCAAGCTGCTCGCGGCCGCCCTCGGGCCCGTCTTCCTCGTCGGCCTGCTCCGCGCACCGGGGCACCGGTCGCAAAAAATGGGCTGGGTCCTGGGAGGCGGCGCGCTGGCGCTGGCACTGACCGGCCTGCTGTACCTGCCGTTCTGGGAAGGCATCCGAACCCTCCACTTCTTGACGCGCGGTAACTGGTTTACCGCGTCGTTCCCGACGATGCTTCGAGAATACTTCCGGGTCTCGCTCGAATATGAGGTGGCCGGGCGCACGGCGGCGACACTGGTGGCGGGGCTGTTTGCGCTGTACATCGTCGCGCGACTGACGCTGCTGGGGTGGGCCGACCGCCGAGCGGCGCCTGGCGCGGAGCGGGTCGGAT
>JACCZL010000749.1 GCA_013695975.1 Chloroflexota bacterium | reverse complement strand
GGCGCGGAGACCGCGCCCCTACCCCGATTGATCGCCGCGGAGCGGCTTCTGCCACGGATATCAAGCCGCTTCTTCGCGCCGAAGGGCGTCGTGCGCCCGCGGGCACCGGTAAGGAGGCGGGTCGCCTTCTTTGCCGGCTGCATCATGCGGATCGCCTTTGGCGAGACCAACCGCGCCACCGTGCGGGTGTTGGCCCGTAACGGGTGCGCGGTGGCCCTGCCCGAACGCCAGATCTGCTGTGGTGCCCTCCACGTCCACGCCGGCGAGCGCGAGGGGGCCAAGCGGCTGGCCCGCCGCAACATCGCGGCGTTCGAGGCGAGCGGCGCCGAGGCCGTCGTCGTGAACGCCACCGGCTGCGGGGCCGTCCTCAAGGAGTACGGCGAGCTGCTGGCGCGCGACCGGTTGTGGGCCGAGCGAGCCCGCGCCTTCAGCGCCCGGGTCCGCGACCTGAGCGAGTTGTTGGCCGAGCTCCCGCTTGACCCGCCCCGCGCCCGCCTGGCTGCCCGCGCGACCTACCAGGACGCCTGCCATCTGGGCCACGCCCAGCGGATCCGCCAGCAGCCCCGCACCGTCCTGGGCGCCATCCCGGGCCTGGAGCTGGTCGAGATGGCCGATGCCGAGCGCTGCTGCGGGAGCGCCGGCACCTACAACTTGACCGAGCCCGAGCTGGCCGCTCGCTTCGGCGCCCAGAAAGCCGACGACGTCGTCGCCACCGACGCCGAGCTCGTCGTGAGCGCCAACCCCGGCTGCCTGATCCAGCTCGCTGCACACCTTCGCCAGCGCGGCGCGCCGACCCGCGCCGTCCACCTGGCCGACCTCCTCGACGCCGCCTATCGAGCCGAGTGCCCGTGACCGTGCGCATCCCCCTGCGATCGGTGTAGGCTCGCAGAGGAGTGATGTTGCGCCGGTCGTACGAGTCAGTCGATAGGGGGAACCCCCAACTGGACGCAGATGCTCCGAGCTGTCGTTCGTGGCAGTTCGCGATGACGTGGTAGTGTTGAGCGCTTCTCCGTGGATGGATTCTCCCACACCGAGTGCCTGGCGCCCTCGCGCAGTGGGACGCACCCATGCTCTCGTAAGTGACGCTCCAGGTCGCGTCGTTTGATCACGAGGCGCGACTCGACGCACTGACACCGCGGTATCCACGGGGGCCAAACGGAGGCTTGAGGGTGTAGTATCGGTGCCCGGTGTATCCCTCCGGGGATAAGGGCGCTTCCTTGGATCCGCGCTGGCCACCGCATGAACCAGCATGAACCAGAAGGTAGAGCTCCAGAGCTCGGGCGTCGTGTCTGCGCACAAAGTCAGCAAGAGGGCCCGGCCGTCCCCCATCAATCTGTCCATATCACTCCACGACCTGGCTTGCAGTTGCACGGCTGGAGCGAGGAAAATCGTAGCCGTGTCTACTCGCATTTCGCTGACTGCTGTCTACGAGCCGGTAGAGAACGGCTGGACCCAGGCCAGGATCATAGAACTGCCCGGGGTTATCACCGCCGCGGCGACCGGCGATGAGGCGAGAGAGCTCCTGCTCGATGCCCTGCGTGAGTACCTGCTCTCGCTGCGAGAGCCAGAAAATATCGGGTTGGTGGCTCACGACGGATCGGAGCGGGAATCGTTGGAGATTGTCCTGGGGGCTTAGGGCGTACGTTCCGGAGCACCCGATCGCCTTCAACGGTCAGCATCGAGGGTCTGCTCCTGGTGGCAAACAGCGGCCTCCGTGAGCAGCTCTTCGGCGAGCGCCTCGCCGCCGAGGTCGAGGAAGGCGAAGAGGTCGCCGACCGTGAAGCGCTCGCGGATCAGGTGAGCGTTGGTCAGGGCGAATCGGGCCTGGTCGTGGGGGATCGGGGGCTCGAGGCTGTCGAAGGTCAGCGGATGGCCGGCTCGGGCGAGGATCGCGCGGATCGTCTCAGACGGGCGGACGAGCTGGCGCAGGCGCGGGGCGACCTCGGTCGGCCAGCGCTCGCGGACCGCGTCGAAGTCCGCCTCTTGCGCGGTCCAGCGGGCGAGCTTGCGGCCGTAGTCGCGCCAGCACTCGTCGGCCATCCGTCCGCTCGGGTCGAGCGGCAGGAAGGCCGTTCGAATCGCTGCCTCGGCGGACCCGGGTGACGGTGGGGTAGGACGCGGGCAGCGCGGGTCGAAGCGCTCGAGGAGCAGCTCATAGGCGCGCGCGGCGATCGTCGTCGCCACGCCGACCTGGGCCCCGTGCAGGGCGAGCGGGCGGCCCCAGGCCGCGGCGCCCATGTCGAGGACGTGCGAGACGACGTGCTCGGTCCCGGACAATGGGGCCGAGAGGTTGACGACGGACTGGGCCAGGCCGGCCAGCAGCACCTGGCGGGTCAGAAACAGGATGCCGTCCGCTCGTCCCGCGCCGATCGCCTCGGCCTGTTCGAGGTACAGCTCGTCGAGATCTTCCCCCATCAGCGCAAGCGGGGTCTCGCTGTATTGGTCCACCAGCCTGAGCTGGTGAGCGAGATACCAGTCACCGTAGGAGACGAAGCGAGCGCAGCAGTCGCCCAGACCCGCGCGTAGCATGGCCGGCGGCGCGTCCATCAGCGTCTCGAGGTCGCACACCACCGCATCCGGGAAGCGCGACGATCGGGTGCGCTTGACGCCGTCGACGAGTAGCACGGCGAGGCTCGACGTGAAGGCCGTCACCGACACGGCCGTGGGTACCAGCACGAGCGTGGTGGCAACCCTATCCTCGCGCTCGGCCAGATAGCAGGCCTGCTTCGCCACGTCGCAGACCGACCCGGAGCC
>JACCZL010000723.1 GCA_013695975.1 Chloroflexota bacterium | reverse complement strand
CCAGTCGCCCGCGCGCGAATGCTTCGCCCCTACCAGGATGCCGGTGTCTCAGGGTAAGCACCACCGAGGTGCGCGGCGCTGTACTAGCCCGCGTCGCTGTCTCCAGTGGACGCTTCGGTGGTTGCTTCGCCCTCGGCGGTCGTTTCGGCCTCCTCGGGGGCCTCTGGCTCTTCCTCGACCATCGGCGGAAGCAGCTTGACGACCAACTCGTCGGGGTCGGTCAGGATGGTGACGCCGCTCGGTACCACCAGGTCGCGAACGTGGATCGCCGCCTCGAGGTCCTCCAGGACACTCACGTCGACCTCGATCGCCTCGGGCAGGTCACCCGGCAGTGACTCGGCGCTGAGCGTCGAGAGGGCCTGGAACACTGATGCGTCGAACTGCTTGACAGCGGGCGCCTCGCCGACGAAGCGGATCGGCACGTCGATCTTGAGGCGCTCGGTCATCGCAACTCGATAGAAGTCGACGTGGAGCAGAGACTTCCTGGTCGGATGCCGCTGGAAATCCTTGATCAGCACCGTTGTCGGAGCGTCGCCATCGAGCGCGAGCTGGAGGAGCTGGGTTCGTCCGGCCCGCGCGAGGGCATGCTCCATCTCCTTCTCGGGGAGCTGGAGCGCTGTCGAATCGGCATGACCATACAGATTGGCGGGCACGATACCCTGCCGCCGCAAGGCTCGGACCTGCTTTCCGAGCACCGAACGCGGCTCAGCCTTTAGTTCGATCCTGTCCGCCATGCCAACCTCCGGCTACTTTCGAGCACACCAGAGTATACGGACCCCTTCCGAGTGACGGCAACGGCGGGGACCCGACGTCAGCGCCCCGACGGTCGCCAGGCGACTACGTCCAGCTCTACGGAGACGGAGTCTTGCCAGAAGCTGCCGCGGACGCGATGGAGGAGGTCGACGATCTGGCCCTCGGCGGGACCACCTCGAGCGCCGCCAAAGATGATGCCTCGCAGCCGGGTCGTGTCGCTGGCCAGTCGCAGGCGCAGGTGACTCTCGCCCACCACCTTCGCCTCCCGCACGAGGAGCCCGCTCGTCTCGAAGAGGGGGGCGGGGTTGCCCTCGCCGCACGGCTCGAGCTGCGCCAGCGTCTGGGTTAGCTTCCAGTTTACGCTCTCCGCCCGTAGCCGGCAGTCGGCAAAGACTGGCCCCGCCGGAGGGAGCGCCGCCAGCCACGGCTGGGCGACCGTGGCGAAGCGAGCGCCGAACTCGGCGAGATGCTCGGGCAGCAGGGTCAGGCCGGCCGCGGCGCGGTGACCACCGAATGTCAAGAGCAGATCCCCGCAAGCCCGCACACCGGCGGCCGTATCGAACCCGCGCGCCCCGCGGACCGAGCCGCGGCACACCTCTTCGCCGCGCTGGAGCACGGCGACGGGGCGACCGGCTTCCTCGGCCAGCCGGGCGGCGATCAGTCCGAGGATACCGGCCGGAAAGGCTCCGCTGAGCACGATTCCCGCGGGCAGCCGATCGCCGAACGCGGCGACCTCGGCCCGAGCCTGGCCCAGCGCATCCTCTGTCACGATCCTCCGCTCGGCGTTGAGCCGCTCGAGCTGCTCGGCCAGCCGCGTCGCCTCGGCAGCCTGGTTGGCCGAGAGCAGCCGCTGCGCCAGCGCGGCGTCGGCCATCCGTCCGGCGGCGTTCAGCCTTGGGGCGAGCTTAAAGGCGATCGCTTCAGCGTCGATCCAGCCCGGTTCCAGGCGAGCGAGGCGACTGAGGGCCAGGAGGCCGGGCGAGGGTGAGGTGTTGAGGCGGCGCAGGCCGCGGCGGACGATTGCCCGATTCTCGCCGACGAGCGGCATCACGTCGGCGACGGTCCCGAGGGTTGCCAGCTCGAGGAGGCGCGCCTCGAGCGGTCCCACTTGGGCGGCCGGCAAGCACCGACGGGCAAGGGCCTGGGCCAGCTTGAGGGCAACGCCGGCGCCGGCGAGCGGTTTGAAAGGATACTGGCAGTCGGCTCGGTGCGGGTTCAGCACGGCCACCGCGCGGGGGAGGTCGGGCGGGACCTGGTGATGGTCGGTGACGATCACCTCGAGCCCCGCCCGAGCCGCCGCGTCGATTTCGGCGGCGGCGCTGATCCCGCAATCGACCGAGACGACCAGGC
>JACCZL010000887.1 GCA_013695975.1 Chloroflexota bacterium | reverse complement strand
CGCTGATCCGGCCGTCGACGCGGTGATCGTCACGACCCCGCCCTTCCTCCACCATCCGATCGCCCTCGCGGCGCTCGAGGCCGGTCGCCACGTCCTCTGCGAGAAGCCGCTCGCCGTCAGCTTGCGCCAGGCCGACGAGCTGGTCGCGGCCGCCGAGCGGGCCGACTGCCGTCTGGCCACCGTCTCCCAGGGGCGCTTCGCCGACGAGCAGCGGCGGATGCGGGCGCTCGTGGACTCGGGCGCGCTGGGCCGCGTCTTCTTCTGCAAGGCCGACACCCAGTGGTATCGCCCGCCGAGCTACTACGACCTGTGGTGGCGGGGGACCTGGGCCCGCGAGGGCGGCGGCGCCGCGACCGGCCAGGCGATCCACCTGATCGACCAGGCCCTCTGGATCCTCGGCAAGCGCCCGACGGTCGTCTACGGGCGGATCGGAACCTTCGTCCACCCGATCCCTCGCGAGCGGGCCGAGGGACGCGTCCCGATCGAGGACACCGCCCTCGCGATCGTCTCCTTCGAGGACGGGACGATGGCCGAGATCTCCGCGGCCGTTAGCCACCACCTCGAGCGGAGCCAGCTCGAGCTCTACGGCGAGCGCGGGGCCGTCTACGCTTACCCCTGGACCCTCTTCTCGGTCGATGAGGCCATCAATCGCGAGCTGGCCCAGTTCGTCGAGGACCTCCCCCCGCTCCCGGAGCCATGGCGACCGAAGACCAGGGAGATCGACCCCTATCAGCGCCCCGGTCAGACGGCGCTCCCCGTCTGGAGCATGATCCCCCAGATCGGCGATTTCCTCGACGCGATCCGCACTGGCCGTGCCCCCCTGACTGGCGGCGCCGAGGGTCGCGGCGCGCTCGAGCTGCTGGCCGGCCTCTACAAGTCGGCCATCGAGGGGCGTGCCGTAGACTTGCCACTCGCGCCGGACGATCCGTACTACGACGGCATCGCCGCGGCCACCAGGACGTAGCGAGAAGTGCCGATGGCACCGGCTGACGCCCGTACCCCTTCCGACTCAAGTAACTCGGATGCGCGGGCGGCGCTGCGGGCACTGGTTGAGGATTCGGACTTCCGACGTCTCCGGAAGCTGCTGGACCGCTTCAACATCTTCGAGGCCATCGGCGTCGTGCGGCAGGAGCTGCGGCACTCCGATCTCCTGGCCTTCTTCCTGGACCCGAAGGGAAGCCATGGGCTGGGTGACGCGTTCGTCAAGCGGTTGCTCCAAGAGGGCCTGGGCCTGGCGGGCGGCGCCGCTCGCACGATCACTCCGAGCGATCTCGCGGATTGGAGCCTCGGCAGCGCATCCGTCCTGAGAGAATGGCACAACGTCGACATCCTGGTGGTGGATCAGCCACACCGTCTGACCGTGGTCATCGAGAACAAGATCGACAGCGATGAACACTCCAACCAGCTAAAGCACTATCGCGACAGAGTGACGGATGAGTACCCCGGCTTCCACGCCGTGTACTTCTACTTGACCCCCGATGGAAGGAGGTCATCCCACCCGAGTTACATCCCTGTAAGCCATGAACTCGTCTGCACCGTCCTGGAGCGACTCGTCCAGGAACGGTCGTCTGAGGTCCATCCGGATGTGCAGACACTGATGCGTCATTACACCCAGATGCTGCGGAGGCACATCGTGGACGAGCCGGAGGTCGCTGATCTCTGCCGACAGATCTACCGAGACCATCGTCGAGCGCTGGACCTGATCTTCGAGCAGCGACCGGACCGTCAGTCGGGGATTCGCGAGATCCTCAAGCTGCTCATCGAAGAGCGCCCCGACCTCAGACTGAACTACTCCAGCAAGGCAGAAAGCCAGTTCATCCCTCACGCATGGGACGTCGCCGCGCTGGAAGTCCCACCGACTGACCACCTGAGCAAGAGGATACTGCTCTTCTACTTCTGGTATCCCGGAGACGGCCTCAGGCTCGGGCTGTACCTTCAGCGCGGGCCGCCGGAGAGGCGCCAGCGGCTCTTCGCCATGGGTAGTGAGCGATTGCCCTTCAATCCGACATCAAAGCCGCTTGGGTCCCGGTCGGTGGCGATTTACCAGCGAACGTACCTGACGCAAAGCCTGTTGGAGGAGGCAAGCACGAGCACGCTGGAGGAAGAGATTCGCAAGCAATGGGACACGTTCGTGAATGGGGACCTCGTCGCGATCACCGCCGCGGTGGCAGACGAGCTAAGGGAGTGCCAAGAGCTGCATTCGAGTTGAGCCGTCGGCGAGCGCTTGGCCCTCAGGGATCCAGCCTGTCGGCTCGTCGCTGCCATCGTCGGTGCCGATGGCGAGCGCCTCGCGGGCCCAGCCCTCCTTGAGCGCCTGGCGCGCCGCGCGGAGAATCTCATTCAGCGTATCGGCGCCGTAGAACAGGTTGCGGTTCTCCGTATCCCACAGCTCGTAACGCATGGCGGAGATACCCGTCAGGCAGGGCTTGGAGCCAGACGCTTTGGGGCGGCAGGCACGCGGCGACCGGTTTCGCGCCAGATGTCGATGTCGATCGGCTCGAAGACGACGTCGCCGACCTGTTCGGGCCTGGGCAACAGGTGGTCAACCTCCCCCGACACGATGAGGATCGGGATGCGGTCCGGGTAGGCGGCGCGCCTATTGCCGCGCCATTGGAGGCAGAGGCGGCAGCCCCAGAAGTCCCCGTAATCGGGCGAGCGTTCCCAATTCATTGGGCGATCGCCAGCCTCACGGTGGATGCGTAGCCCTCACCCCGACCCTCTCCCAGAGGGAGTGGGGGCATCGGCGCGGCGCGCGGGCTCGGCGTCCGTCGAACCG
>JACCZL010000667.1 GCA_013695975.1 Chloroflexota bacterium | reverse complement strand
GCTTCCGCGTCGCGGCCGGGTTACCCTCGTACGCTGACGCGGCGAACGGGCTCGAGACGGCGATCTGCCCTTCGCGACCGGGCGGCAGCGCGCCGCCGCGCTCGGCGAGCACGGCCAGCGCGACGAGCGCGAGCGGACGGCCGACCGAGTCGAGACGATCCTCCACGGCCGGATGGTCGTGGTAGCTGATGGTGCCCGTCTCGGTGGAGCCGTAGAGCTGCCGGATCCAATGGCCGTAGGCGCCGCGAAAGTCGCGGTTGTCGGCGGGCCTGAGCGGGGCGCTCGATGAGAAGACGATCCGTAGGCTCGACAGGTCGACGGCCCCGCGCGGTGGCGCCTGGGCGAGGGCGACGAAGATCCGCGGGACGCCCCCGAAAAACGTCAGGCGCTCCCGGCCGATCAGCTCAAGTACAGCCCGACGGGCGAACTGCCGGATGGGATAGAGCGTGGCGCCCGCGAGGATCGCGGTCAGCATGGTCCGCACCAGGCCGTTGACGTGGGAAAAGGGGGCCACGCCGAGGAACCGGTCGTGGTCGGTCACGGCGAAGAGCCGCTGCAAGGCCTCGCTCTCGGCCAGGAGCTGGGCCTGGGTCCGGACTACGCGCTTGGCGGGGCCGGTCGAGCCCGAGGTGTGGAGCAGCAGGAGCGGATTCTCGTCGAGCGCTCCCGACCCGCCCGCCGCCTCGCCGGCGGCCAGCGGCTCGCACGTCTCGGGGCCATCGACGAGCAGCACCGCGGGCGGCCGGGCCAGGCGGTCGCTCGCTGCCCGGACGCGGTCCGCCGTGGCGGCGGAGACGAGGATGGCGGACGCCTCGAGGTCGGCCAGGTAGTGCTCGAGCTCTTGCCCACGGTAGCCCGCGTCGAGCGGGGCGACCACGCCGTCAACCAGGGCCACGCCGAAGAACGCGGCGACGAAGGCGGCCGAGTTCGGCAGCGCCAGCGCGACGCGGCGTCCGGCCGTCGGCCGGTGGCGGTCGAGCCGGGCGGCGATCACCTCCGACCATCGCCGCAGCCGACCGTACGACAGCACGGCGCCCTCCTCGACGACGGCCGGGCGCGCATCGCCCTCGCGCGACACGGTCGCGAACCGCTCCGCCAGGACCCCGGTCACGCGACGCCTCGGTCGCCTGTCAACCGGCGGATGAGGGCCACGATCGAGCCGACGGACTCGAAGTTGGCAGGCGTCAGGTCGGCGTCGTCGATCGTGACGTCGAACGTTTCTTCGAGCTCCGCCACCAGGCGCAGCGCGTCGAGCGAGTCCACGCCGAGGCCCGCTCCGTGCAGCCGCGTGTCGGCGACGAGGGCACAGACCCGGGCGACCATGTCGTCATGCGAGGATGGCGTGCTGCTCATCTGCCGCCGGTCAGAAGCCGTCCGAGTAGATCATGCGCAGATCCCACTGCTCGAGGTCCAGCAGCGGACGGTCCGCGACGACCCATTCGGCCGGCGGCATCTCGGGGCGCACGGGGCGGACCAGGAGCCTCGACCCGTGCGCCCGTCCACGGTAGGCACGACCGATGCTCGCCGGCGCGGCCGAGACGTTGAAGCCGGCCTCACGGAGGAGGGCCCGGGCCTCCTCAGGGAGCGTCACCGACCAGATCGCCAGCTCGTCGAACTCGCCCCACCGGATCGCCGCTTCGAGCAGGTCGGCCCGGACCCGTGTCTCCGTCGCCTCCCAATCCACGATCCGGACCGGGACCCGCCGACGCTGCGCCGAAACCTGCAAGATGAGGTATCCCTCGAGCTTGGTGTCCGCCTAGAACAGGAGCCGGTACAGCGATCGGGGGTTCCGAAACCGCCAGGCGAAGTACTCGCGATCCCGGACGTGTCGGATGCGTCCATCGCCTCCGATGCGCTCGACTAGCGCCGCCATCGCCTTGGGCCGCTGGGCAGGCTCGAGCGACACGTGGCGGCTCGCTTCGAGCCCGCCCCGCGTGCCATTGCGGTCGAGGGCGCGAAACGGGCGCGGCTTGCCGCCCCAACGGTCCACCAGCCGCTCGACCCGCCCCGACGCCGTGTCGAGCCGGCGGGCGCGGCGCCAGGC
>JACCZL010000658.1 GCA_013695975.1 Chloroflexota bacterium | reverse complement strand
GTGATCGAGGGATCGAACTGGTTCGGACGGGCCGCCCAGTACGCGTACTTTCCGTCCTGGGATGCAATGTACTCGTCGATCAACTCTACCGTCTCCATCGCGTACGCGCGCGCGGCCCAGGGCGTGTTGTAGTCGAGCCGCTCTTCGAAGAGCTTCTGGCTGACGAGACGGTTCCACAGGACGTGGACGTTCGGGCCGCCGTAGATGCCGTACTGCCACATCAGCGCGAGCCCATTCGTCCGCGGGGTGCGCTCGAAGTTCTCCACCTCGGCCAGTTCGGTGGCGCGCTCGGCCGAGTCAGGGGCCGGCGGTGGCGGCAATCGGAGTTGGTCGGGCGAGGACAGCGCCCACGTCTTCCAGGTCGACTCGGCGACGACGCCCGGATTGGCCCCGGTCCAGAGGCCGGGTCGGTCGGTATGGCTCCGGCCCACCGCGCATCGGAGTTGTCGGCCTTGGCGTACTCGATGACGTGGGCGGCGACCGCTCGACCCAGGTCCAGGCCCGCCCGCGCGTCACTGGGGTACTCCACCCCCGCCAGGACGCGCGACTGCGCCGCCTCCTCGGCCAGGGCGTCTAGGGTAGGGGCCTCCGTGGGGAAGAGGTACCCGAGGACGGCCGAGGCAGCACCAGCCGCGACGGCGTGCTCGCAGGGGTAGGACGGGCTCCGCGGCACCGGCACAGCCGTCGAGAGCAACGGGTCCAGCTCGCTCGGCCGCGGGCGGTTGTAGGCATACTTCGAGTCCCAGGCCGCGATCACCGCGTCGTAGATCGCGACGTTGACCAGCGCCAACGCGCGCCCGCCGAAGTTGTTCCCGAGGTTGTTCTTGACGTTCGAGTGTTCGATCGCGATCTCGTTCCACCGATACGCCGCCGATCCGGCGTCCCAATAGACGATCCGATCGTGCGCGGCGTCGCGCTGGGCCGCGAACCCCCGGACGGCCTCGAGTTCGGCGCGCGTCGCCGACTCATCGGGTGGGGCAGGGAGCCGCAGCTCGCTCCCCGAGCTCAACAGCCAGGTCTTCCAGCTGCCGGCCCTAGGCTCTACCGGTCCGGTTGCGGCTTGGACGCTGATCGCTTCACGCGGTGCCTGTGCCCAGGCATGCTGGACCAGGGTGCCACCTGCAGCCACGCCGAGGGGGGCTGCGGTGATCATCTTGAGCGCGGCACGACGATCTGTCTTGCGATTCACTGCAGATCCCTCCTCTGCGCGCCTGAGACGCAACCAACATACGCCTGCATGGCTGGCTTGTCAAATCCACGACAGCGAGCTGTTGGTGTTCCCGGATTTTGTCACCCTGAGCGGTTCTCAGACTGTGTCACCCCCTGCGGGCGTGCAGCAATGCACGGACCGGTGCATCCTGCCACGGCCTCGCGCGGTCCGCGACCGTGTCCCCCCATGGAGGGGGTGGCCGCGATGGATGGGCAGACGGGTGGGCTGGGGGCGGAGCAGCGCCGGCGCGCGCAGGTGCTGGAGCTGGTGGTGGACGGTCGGCTGAGGATCGGGCAGGCGGCCGAGGTCCTGGGCCTGTCGGCGCGGCAGGTCAAGCGCTTGAAGGCCGGCTATCGGCGGGCGGGCCCAGCGGGGCTGGTGCACGGGAATCGGGGCCGGGTCCCATGGCACGCCCGGCCGGTGGAGGTCCGTGCCCGCGTGGTCGAGCTGGCGCGCGGCCGGTACGCCGGGCTCAACCACCAGCACCTGAGCGAGCTGCTAGCCGAGGCCGAGGGCCTGCTGCTCAGCCGCCCGACCGTGCGGCGGTTCCTGCTCGAGGCCGGGCTCGCGAGCCCGCGGCCGCGGCGGGCCCCGCAGCATCGGCGCCGGCGGGAGCGGATGCCACGCGAGGGGATGCTCCTGCAGGCCGACGGCAGCCGCCATCGCTGGCTCGGGCCGGACCGGCCGTACCTGAGCCTGATCGGGGCGATCGACGACGCGACCGGCACGGTGCCGTGGGCCCGGTTCCGCCAGCAGGAGGACGCCCAGGGCTCCCTGCTCCTGCTGCGGGAGGTCGTCCGCACCAAGGGTATCCCGCTGGCGCTGTACGTCGACCGCCACGGCATCTTCAAGCAGCGCGCCCGCGACCCGCGCAGCGTCGAGGAGGAGCTGGCCGGTGGCCGCCTGCCCACCCAGGTCGGCCGCGCTCTCGAAGAGCTGGCGATCCGCCCCATCTACGCCCTGAGCCCGCAGGCCAAGGGGCGCCTCGAGCGGCTCTGGGGCACCCTCCAAGACCGCCTCGTCGCCGAGCTCCGCCTGGCCGGCGCCGCGACGCTCGACGAGGCCGATGGGGTGCTCCGCGCCTACCTCCCGCGCTTCAACGCCCGCTTCGCCGTCCCGCTGGCCGAGCCGGACCCGGCCTACCGCCGCCCACCCGAGGGCTTCGACCCGGAGCGGGTCTTCTGCTGCAAGTACGAGCGGGTGGTCCGCCCGGATAACACCGTCCACTTCGCCGGCCGCCAGCTCCAGCTTCAGGCCTCGCCCGAGCGGGCCAGTTGGGCCCGCGCCCGCGTCGAGGTCCATGAGCGCCTCGATGGCAGTCTGGCC
>JACCZL010000651.1 GCA_013695975.1 Chloroflexota bacterium | reverse complement strand
GGTGAACTCCCTTCAGATCGCGGTCGACGAGCTGCCGTTCGGTGGCACCAAGCAGAGCGGCTTCGGCAAGGAGCACGGCACCGAAGTTCTCGACTACTACACCGAGCAGAAGTCGGTCATGGTCGGGGGGATCTGATGGGCACAGCCACCAGCGGGGACCGGACGGAAGCGCCGGAAATGAATCCCTACGTCGGTGAGCACCCCGGCGTCCGCGGGGGCTAGCTGGTGATCAGGAACACTCGGATCTCGGTTCGCATCGTCGTGAACCTCCACCGCAAGGACGCCAACGTCGACGAGATGCACGACATATGGCCGCATGTCAACAAGAAGCGAATTCAGTGGGCACTTGACTACTACACCAGGTACCCGACTCGCGTGGATGAGGGCATCGAACGATAATGAAAGCGCGAGGGCGGAATTGATCGAGAGGAAGTGCCGATCCAGGGCCGGGCGTGGCCGGGCTAGGGGTTCGACTCTTCCCCGATGAGCACATTCCTTGAGGACTCGCTCCCACGCTCCGCAACCCGGCAACCACGTTTCCGCTCCCAACGCCTCGTCGCGGATGAGCAGGGGCAGCATTTAGGTCGTTCGCGTTACTTGCGCGGCGGCCTCAGACGCGGCGGGATGTAGCATTGCTCGCGGCATCGGTCCATCCACGTCGCGAGTTGCGCGGCGTCTTCGCCGGCGGAGCCCTCCAGGGCGAAGCTCAGGCACTTGCCCGGGGTATTCGCGTACGGCGGGGGCGACTTCGGTAGGAGCACGACCTGGTGCCCACTGCGAGCGTAGTCGTTATTGATGAGCCAGGCCAGGAACTCGAGAACCCGCCATCCGGCCACGGTCCGTGCTACGTCGAACTTGACGTACCAGCTTCCCTCGGGCCACTGGCTTGGGTTGTTAAGCGGCTCAGGGTGTCCGCCGCAGCTGCCGATGGTACTGATCCCATCGAAGGCGTTGAGCGCATCCACCAACGGCAGGATGCTCGTGTCGATCTCTTCGCCCGCCGGCTGACCGTCGGCATTCATACGTTTCGCCCGCCCCATTGTACCAGCGAGGGACTGGGCATCCGGCTCGGCCGCCATCGCTGCCCGCTGCGCGTCGCTACCCGCCGCTGTCCGCCAGGGCGGCTTGGTCGGGCACCCGAGCCAGGGCGGGCGGGACGCCCGCGTTCCCAGCGCTGCACGTTCGACCTCCCCCCCTCGACCAGGTCTACAGAAATGGGCAGACCCGGCCGTGGAAGGCGGCTTGACTCGATATGTGACGTCGAGTATCATAATCGTACTAGATCAGTCGGATTTTGGATGGACGGCGCGCCGTGAAGGTTTCCAGTCGGGCACACTACGGGCTTCGGGCGATGACCCAGCTTGCGGGCGCGCATGGTCGCGGGCTCCTCTCGCTGGCGGATATCGCTCGTAATGAGCTGTTGCCGCTGCCGTATCTGGAGCAATTGGTCGGCGAGCTGCGGCGAGCTGGCCTTGTCGAGGGCGTGCGTGGGTTGCACGGCGGGTACCGCCTGACCCGACGGCCCGACCAGATCAGCGTCGGCGCGATCTATCGAGTGCTCGAAGGCGCCATCGCACCGGTCGAGTGTACAGCCGAAGATTATCTGCCGCACTCCTGCGAGCGAGAGGACGGTTGCCTGTCGCGCTCGGTCTGGACGCGGGTTCGGGATAGCATCACCCAGGTACTCGACTCGACGACGCTCGACGACCTCTGTCGCGCCGACTCGTCGTACGCGATAGCGCCGCTGATCGCCGTCGAGTCGATCCAGGGATTGCATGCAGTCGGGAAGGACGGGTGTCTCAAGACGCCATGAGTACGACGCAGCCTACGTTTCTCATCGAGGACCTCCACGTCTCGGTTGAGGGCAAAGAGATTCTCAAGGGGGTGGACCTCGCGGTCGAGCGGGGCGAGATTCACGCGTTGATGGGGCCGAACGGCTCCGGCAAGAGCACGCTCGCCAACACCCTGATGGGCCACCCGAAATACAAGGTCACCCAAGGGCGGGCCCTCTTCCAGGGTGAGAACATCCTGGCGCTGACGCCGGACGAGCGGGCCCGCCGGGGCCTCTTCCTGGCGTTCCAGTATCCGGTCGCCATCCCGGGCGTGAGCCTGGGCAACTTCCTGCGCGCCGCCACGCGGGCCGTCCGTGGGGACGCCCTGACCGCCGGCGCATTCCGCAAAGAGCTTATGGAGAAGATGCAGCTCCTGAAGATGGACTCGTCGTTCGCCGCCCGCTACGTCAACGATGGGCTGTCTGGCGGCGAAAAGAAGCGTGCCGAGGTCTTGCAGATGGCGCTCCTCCAGCCGCGGATCGCGGTCATGGACGAGACCGACTCGGGGCTCGATATCGACGCTCTGCGGACGGTCGCCGAAGGAGTCAACGCGATTCATACCCCGGAGATGGGTGTGCTCGTGATCACCCACTACCAGCGCTTGCTCAACTACATCCGGCCCCAGTTCGTCCACGTCCTGGTGGCCGGTCGGGTGGTGAAGTCTGGCG
>JACCZL010000650.1 GCA_013695975.1 Chloroflexota bacterium | reverse complement strand
GTCTCGCTGTTGCGTTTGGACGCTGCCGCGAGCTGCTCGATCGATCCTTCCAGGCGGGCGAGCCTGGTGTCCATCGCTTCCAGGTGCGCCAACCTGGTGTTCAGCCGTTCCAAGTTGCGGGCGATGCGGACCGAGGGAAGCCGGCGGAGGACGCGTTTGGCTGTGGCGCGGGCTCGGCTGAGCATGCCTTCATCTCGACGCCTTCCGCGGCGTCACCTGGGAATCGCACCATTCTACACGGTCCGGCAGTGGCAGGCAGCCGATCTGGCCCGAGTCACTCGCCAGCGTCGACGGGAAGCTTCGAGCCGGACCGCGCGCCCGCACTCTGCCAAGTCCTCACGCGTTGGCCGGCGAGATCACTTGGCGCGTTCCGACCGTCGGGCCATCCTGTCGCGGGAGCGATCCGCGTCTGGCGGCAAAGTGCGCTGGGCGCGTCGGCGACGTCGGGACTTCCCGTCGCGCCACACTCCCAGCGCCGACAGCCGTGCAAGCGCTCTCCTGCGCCATCGCTTCAACGCCGCCCTGGCGGGGCGGATCAGCTTTTTTCTCGCCACGCTGCGACCCTCAACGGTGGCGGCCAGCGGCAGATACCCGAGGGCGTAGCATCCGCCACGGAGTCGCCCGAAGGTCTGGCGGCCGGCGCCACGCAGGCCGAGCCGGTAGAGCAGGACGGCCGTGTGCATCAACGACCACGGGAGGTAGCTGTAGGCGGGGGGGCGGTGCGGGAAGAACGACCTGCGCTGCCGAGCGCGGCTGAAGGTGCCCTCGAAGCGCCGAGACCAGAGGACTTCCGGGACCTGCTTGAACTGCCCGTACAGCGCCAGCTCTGATTGCATCAAATTGTCGGGGAGCAGGACGGGCCACAAGAGACCTGTTTGGGCCAAGGCTTTGGCCCGAAACAGGCCATACACCCGATCGCCGGCCTTCGGACCGAGCGTCACCGTGCGGAACCGATCCCATCGGTCGAGGATGCCGAAGGTATCGAAGCTCCAGGAACCGCGCAGCGTCTCGCCCGTGGCGGAGATACGCACGTTTTGCGGATAGGCGAGGACCACGCTCGGGTGTCGCTCCATCTCCGCGACCAGCGCCGACAGCCAGCGCGGGTGCCACACGTCGTGATCGCTACCCCACGCAAAGTACTCCATGGTCGGATAGAGCTGGCGCGCCAACCGAAAGGCATTGCTCCAGTTTCGAACCAGCCCCAGGCGGGCGTGGTTCCTGCGGTAGATGACCCGGCCGTCAGCCTCGGCGTGCACCCGCACGATCTCCGGCGTCTCGTCCGTCGAGCAGTCGTCGAGCAGGATCACGACGAAGTCGCGGTAGGTCTGGGCCAGGAGAGAGCCCAGCGCCTCCGGCAAGTGATCGGCACGGTTGTACAGCGGGACGCCGATGACCACCTTCGGGGCGACGGTCATGCCAGCAGCGGCCCACGATTAGCGGTCGGTCGCGCCGCCGCGCGGGCGGTGGCATCCGCGCTCATGCGACTGTCGAAGTGGAAGCACCGGCTGGTGTCGGCGAAACCCACGCTGCTGGTCGTCCCGCACAGGGCCCGAGGCCTTGCGCAAGAGGCCCTTCATCTCGCTCTTCCTTGTCCAGAGGTCTGCGCATTCAGGCTCCACCACCGCGACCGAGCATCGGATCGCCTCATGCCCGCCACGGTCAGCGGCGCGATTCGGGGGTACGTGAGTATGCCAGGATCGCCTCACTCTTTCAAAGCACGCACCAGAGCGACAGACATTTGAAGATAAGGCGTCGCGGTCCCAGGAGCGGCCCTATCTTCAAATGCCTGCTTTCCGCGCCGGTTAGGTTGACAGCGCTGGTCGGGCTCGCGTACGATGCACCACTCGATCCCCGCGGTCGGTCGCGGACGTCGAGGAGAGCTTTGGAGCTCGGTGTGGCGTGACCCCGCGGTCGCGCGGCACCGCCGTCGATTCGTCACGGGAACGGAGCGTCAACAGAATCCATGAACCCGGTCAGCGAGTTCGAAGCACACGTCTTCAGCCAATCGCCCACGGCGGCCGCGGAGTACGACGGCGCCTACTTTACCGACGAGTGGCGCGAGAGCGGCCACAGCTACCGCGTCGAGAGCCGGCGTCAGATCGAGGGTCGTCATCCGGAGCTGATCAAGGCCGTCTTCCAGCCCGAGCGAGTCCTGGACGTCGGTTGCGGCCCGGGCGCCCTGATGTACCTGTTGCACGAGGTTGGTGTCTCGGCCGATGGGCTGGATGTCAGTCCGGAGAGCAAGCGCCTGGCGCCCGAGGCAGTGCGTGACCGCATCACGATCGGCGCCGCCACCGGCTCGCCGTTCCCCGATGACGCCTACGACCTTGTGATCTGCCGCGAGCTCATCGAGCACCTGACGGTCCTCGAGGCCCGACGACTCGTCCAGGACGTCTGCCGCGTCTCATCCCGCTTCGTCTACGCGACGACCCGCTTTCACCCCAATCCGTCCTCCATGCTCGACGTCACGGACGAGCGCCACGTCGACCCGACCCACATCACGGTGATGACGAAGGATCTGCTGCGTGTCATGTTCATCCTCGAGGGGTTCCGGTCGCGTCCGGATCTCGAGCAACGCATGGATTGGCTCAACAAAGGCCGGGTCCTGGTGTACGAGAAGCAGCGATTGGCCACCACGGCATGACCCTCGACTCGGCTACCCCCGCCGCGACCGGTGCCTCCGGTCGATCGGATGGGAACCCCGGGTGATCGTCGGCTGGGACGAGCTGCCGCGCTACCGCGGGGGCGTGGCCATGGTCGGCGGCGGGTTCGACCCGCTGCACAATGGCCACATCGAGTACTTCAAGGCGGCCAATGAGCTGGGGCTGCCGGTCTTCTGCAACGTCGCCTCTGATCGGTACGTGGCGACCAAGCATGCGCCGATCCTGTCGGAAAGCCAGCGAGCGGTCGTCATCGACGCCATCCGCTACATCGCCCTCACCCACGTCGACCAGCGCAGCACGGCGGCCGTCCTGGAGCGGCTGCGGCCACGCTACTTCGTCAAGGGCAAAGACTGGGAAGGGCGCCTGCCCAAGGACGAGGTGCGGGCGTGCCGGGCGCTCGACATCGAGGTGGTCTACGTGGACACCGTGCTCGACTCATCCTCGCGAATCATTCGGGCCTACTTGTCGGGCCTGGCCGGTGCGCCGTCGCCGAGGCCGAGCGGGGAGTAGCGTCGGGCATGGACTGCGTCGTCAGTTTCCACCTCAACGCCCTCCGCAGTGGCGTCGCCAAGTTCAACGAGATCATCGCTCGGCGGTTCAACGTGCCGCTGTACGGCATCTACGACGAGGCCGTGCTACGGTGTCGCCAGCCCCTGCTGTCGCTCAAGGTCTCCGACCTGTCGGAGTCGGAGGTCGCGGCGCTCGGCGACAGGATCGAGCGGATCCGCCACGGCCGATCCCTGGCCCTGTTCCTGCACACCTACTCAGGCAGCGACTTCGAGCACGACCTGGTGCGGCACGCCGATGCCGTCTATTGCGGCAACTCCGAGGTCTATGCGGACGTGTGCCAGGTTAGCCCGCGCGGGGTCGAGCTGTGGAGTCCCGCCACGATCCTGGATACTCAGCCGTTCCGAGAGACCGAAATCACGGTCTTCTCGTTCGGGATGGCTCACAAGATTCGCGCCGAGCTGTACGGCCGGCTTCGGACGCTGCTGGAGGCCACCGGGAAGAGCTACTCGCTCGTCGTCTCGACGGCCTTTCATGAGAGCGTCTCGTTCGACCACTCCTCGCACGTCTTCGAGCAGCTCCGCGAGACCTTCGGGGAGCACCTCTACTTCATGGGGTTCCTGTCCGACGCCGCGGTGTACAACTTCATGGTCCGCAGCACGTTCTTCGCGGCCTTCTTCGACGGTGGGGTCCGGGCCAACAACAGCACCGTGGTGGCCGGCATGCAGCACGGCTCGGTGGTCGTCACCAATCTCGACGCCTACTCGCCCACGCTGTACGCCCACATGGACAACGTGATCGACATCAATCGCTGCGCGAGCCTCCCCACCGACGCGGAGACCCTCGCGCGGCTGCGGAACAGGGCCACGGAGACAGTCCGCTCGCTGAGCTGGGATGCCTTCGTGACCGCCCTGACCAACCACGAGGCGGAGCGGAGCGGCGCGAGCGCGGCGCCGCTCCGGTCGGGCTAGCGCGGCGCCGCCAGTCGTCCGTCGGTCAGCGAGCGGACCAGGTCGAGATGGTCCGTGTGAAGGGCGAGGTAGGTCGCCCACTCCGGCCCGCGGAACACCCGCTGCGCCAGATCGAGGTGGTGCTGCGCGAACTGGTCGGGACGCGAGTAAAAGGAGAGCGAGGGGACCCCCAGGAAAGGCGGCAGGTATGACAGCCCGCCATACGTGCCGACGAACGACCGCGCGCGGCTGATCGCGATGGTCTGCAGGTGCAGGTTGTTGGTCGGTGTCATGAGGTGATCGACCCTGAGCAGCCGCTCCGAGACGGCCGCCTCGAAATCCCAATGGTCGTCGAAGAGCATGCCGGTGTTGAGGAGCACGACCCTCGTCGTCTGGGTCAGCGTCCGCAGTAGCGATCCGATGAACGCGCGGTTCGCCTCGGTCTCGGGGAAGGCGGCGCTGAAGTAGAACTTGGCCGCGATGAAGTCGTCGGGCAGGAGCCCTGCGAGCGGCCCGAGCTCCGGGGGCTCCAGCCGCGGGTAGCTCGACATCGCCCGCACCCGCGGGATCGCCTCCTCTCGCTGGAGGTGGCGTAGCGCCAGGAACATCACCGAGGGGTGGAGGACATCCACCTCTTCGAACCCGAGGCGCTGCCGAACACGGTCGACCAGGTCCCGCTCCCACGCCGCCATCTCGAACTGCTTGTCTTTGGGCCGTCCCGAGCGGGCCAGCGGGGCGTTCCGCTGCCGCGTCTCCCACAGCTCGCCGGGCTCCAGATAGTCGAAGATGTCGACGTACCGCGACGAGAGTCCCCGGTACCAGTGCCCGCTCCCGCCGCGCGAGAGGACGACCAGACGCTCCTTGATCCATGGCTCGCGCTCCGCGATCCACCGCAGCAGCGGCATCCAATACAGGACTTCGAAGCCGACCTCGCCCACCCAGGGCCCGGCGATGATCGGCGTCTCGTGCTTCCGAGTCGACCGCAGCAGGTCGCGGAGGGTCCTGGCGGACAGGTTGGAAGCGTCGACCACCGGGCCATGCTCGTGGAGAGCGCGGACGAGGCCGCCGCCCGCGTCGCCGACGCCGTTCCTCCGCCGCTCGGTCGTCCGACTTGCCCGCGCCGGCCGGTCCTCGCCGTCGGCGAGCCCACGCTGGAGCGTCGCAACGCCGGACGTCATGGCCGGCAAGACGGCGCGACGGGCGACCTGCCTCAGCGGGCGGAGGCGAATCGACCGCCGGATCGCACCGACCAGTAGTCGCTTCAGGCCCGGCTTCAGCCGTCCTGCCGCGGTCGAGACCGACGCGGGGCAGACGGCGCGGGCCACGAACCGGCCCATCGTGCGCGTGCCGACGCGCCGCCGGATCCGGTCAGACGCCAGCCGTGGCAAGCGCCGCTTCGCCCAGCGTACCACGGGCCTGGCGCGGCGCCGAAGGCCGTGCCGCCTCGCGCGTCGCAGCACCGACCCGAGCCGGCGGCGGACCTTCGCCCGCTCCTGCCAGATCAGGCGCAGCAGCAAGGCGTACGCGAGCGGGGCAAGGAGGGCCCGGAGCGGCGCCGACCAGAACGGGACTCGCCGTGAGTCGGGCGCGGCCCCGGTGCCAGCCGCCTCGATCGCCTCGACCACCTTCGGCGTCGCCGCGGTGTCCAATCCGTGCGGCCGCACAAAAGCCTGGAGGAACCGTCGGCCCTGTTCGTCGGGGCGCCCCACGCACGCCAGCGCCGCGGCCAGTTGGGTCGCGTGCTCCTCGAACGTCCGGGCCACGTGCAGCAACCCCCCGTTGACGTGGAGCAGGTGGTGGAAGTGGAGCGTCCCTTCCTGGGTGTCACGGAACTCCGGCGCCAGCAGCGTGTAGACCGGCCGCCCCACGATCGCGCTCTCGATCAGAGCACTGGTGTTTACGCCGACCACCGCCGCGCTGTGGTAGATCGAGTCGTAGAAGTCGGCCTTCGCACCATCGGTCACCGGATTGGCCCCCGCCCGGGGCCAGAGCGCCAGGTCGGGCAGCCCCGAGACGTCGACAGCCTGCCAGTGCGCGGCGTTCTGAGGATGGGGGCGGATCAGGAGCCCCGCCTCGGCCAAAGGCCCATCGCCCAGGTCTCGAATCCGCCGGGCCCAATCGAGGACGAAGTCGGCCTCATGCGGCGCGATGAACGGCGACGAGCAAAGGTACAGGATGAACGGGCGATCAGCAGGCAATCCTACCCGCCGACAGAACTCAGCGCGGGTCGTGCTCGGGGCCCAGTCGAACCAGTGATCGTAGGCCCCTGCCCCCGTCACCACCACCCGCTCTGGAGGCACGCCGTGCAGCTCGACCGCTTCGTCGTGCTGGGCGCGGTTCCAGACGGTGACGAAGTCGGGCAGATGCTGGATCAGCCCCTTGTTGGTGAGGTTGTCCCAGCTCGCGACGCACAGGCCGGTGCGGATCCCCTGCACCCACGCCCCACGGAGATAGTCGGGCTGCGACGACCCAAGGTCGACGAGCGGCGTGACGAG
>JACCZL010000126.1 GCA_013695975.1 Chloroflexota bacterium | reverse complement strand
AGCCGACCGCGGCCGCCGCACCCACGACGCCGGCACCGAAGCGGGGGGGCACCCTCACGATGACCCATCCGGGCGACATTCGGGACTTCGATGGGCACGGGCTCTGGCTGCGCTCCTGGCCGATCATGGGCCAGATCTACAACACCTTGCTCCGACTCGACCCGAAGCTCGATCCTCAGCCGGAGCTGGCCGAGTCCTGGAAGCTGGCCGAGGATGGCCGCTCGATCACGCTCCAGCTCCGCAAGGGCGTGAAGTGGCACGGCGGCCGCGAGCTCACCGCCGAGGACGTCACGGCCAACGTCGCGCGGGTCCAGGAGCCGGCGACCGCCTCCCAGCTCCGGCCGCTTGCCCAGGAGATCGCCGCGGTCGAGACGCCCGAGCGGCACACCGTCATCCTGACCTACAAGCGGCCGCACCTGGCCGTGTTCGACCTGCTCGACTCGATGCAGCTCGTCGATCCGGAGGCGTTCGGCGACGTCAAGACGCGCGGCGTCGGGACCGGCCCGTTCAAGTTCGCGGCCTGGGATCCGGGCAACCTGGTCCGATTGGTCCGCAATCCGGAGTACTGGCGGAGCGGGTACCCGTTGCTCGACGAGATCGTGGTCCAGGCGGCGAACGACCCGGAGTCGATGGCCGTCGCCCTCGAAGCGAAAGCGGTCCATCTGATCGAGCAGCCAACCCACCAGGCGGTCGCCCGCTTCCGCAACAGCCCCGGGCTGGAGGTGGTCGCCGTCGAGCAGTGGGGCCTCGCCCAGGACATGATTATGAACCTGCGTCGGCCGCCGTTCGACAAGCCGGATGTTCGCCAGGCGATCAACCACGCCGTCAACCGCCAGCGCTTCGTGGACATCGCCCTCGGCGGGCTGGGCATCGCCGCCTGCCTGCCGATCCCCCAGTCGTCCTGGGCCTACGACCCCGAGCTTGCCAGAGCGTGCGAGTTCGACGTCGAGAAGTCGCGCCAGCTCCTGGCGCAGGCCGGCCTCCCCGACGGCTTCCAGGCGACCTTCCTCGCTCGCGGCAACTCCCAGCCCCAGGTCCAGCTCGGGCAGATCCTGCAGGCCGACCTGGCCAGGATCAACGTCAGGATCAGGGTCGAGACGCTCGAAGACGCGGTCCACGAGCAGGCCCTGTCGAGCCAGAACTTCGACTTCGCCGCCCACGAGTATGGCCGCGCCAACAAGGACCCGGATACGTTGTTCCGAACGACCTCCGCCTGGCGATCGACCAACACCTACTCCGGCTTCGAGTTCCCGGAGTACCAGCAGCGGATCGACGCCGCCAGCGCCACGGCCGACCGCGCCCAACGCACCCGGGCCTACCGCGACCTGTTCAGCTACATCCTCCAGGGCCCCGCCACGCTGACCGTCGCCGGCCGCTACTTTACCTTCGCCCACCTCGCCAGCGTGCGAGACTTCGCCTACAACCTCAACGGGATGGAGCTGCTCGAACGCACCTGGATCGCCGACTGATCGGAGACGCGGGGACTGCTCGACCGCGCTGGTCCCTCCCGCGCGGTACTCTCGGACATCAGAGATTTGAAGATAAAGCGTCGCGGCACCCTGGCCGGCTATCTTCAAATGCCTGCTCGGACGTCGCCGTTCCGCGCACAACGTTGGAGAATCGGTTAGGCGACGAAAGGAAACCTTGACCATGGCCCACGCCCACCGAGTCCCTCTCGTCCTGACGCCTCAGCCAGAGGGCGGCTACACGGTCACGTCGCCTAACACTACTTTGGCGTCATGCTGAACGCACACGGGATGAGCGGCGTGTCGCGGCGCGGGTGGAGCACTGGCACCGGCGAGCGACAGCGCGGGCAGACGATGGTGACGATGAGGCGGGTGAGGAGTTGGCGGCGTGCCGCGGGCGCGGTCCAGCAGCCCCAGCGCCAACTCAGGCTTGGTCTGAAACGGCACCTCATTCGGCACCCGAGCGGCGGCGCGCCGGGTCGGCTCGTTCCCCCACGACTCGGGCAGGTACAGCCGCGTCCCGACCGGCCAGTGGCCGCGCGCATCGGGGTAGTGCGCGGTCACCACCGCCTGGCAGTTGGCCAGCTCGCCGCGGTACTGGTG
>JACCZL010000632.1 GCA_013695975.1 Chloroflexota bacterium | reverse complement strand
GGCGCGGCCGGGTCGACCTGCGAGAACCAGCGGACCGGGCGGGCGCCGAGGGCGCTGCACTCGAGGAGATGGACCAGCGCCCCGCCGCCCGGGACTTCCCAGATGGCGTGCAGCCACTGGGTCCCGCCTCGGGCCTCGAGCGCAAGGGACATGTTGACGGCGCCGTCCCGCGCGAACGCCAGGTTGATCGGCACCGAGCTCCCCGCGCCGCGACTTCCACCCGTCCGGACCGAGACTTCGGATGGCACGTCCGGGTTCCGGAGCCCGAGGGGATCAACCGCGATCCTGGCACTGCCCCGGACCGCCGCCCGGCGGCCCTTGAACTCGTCGACCGTCAAGTACACGCCACGGCGGTACAGGCGTGGAGGGCCCCCTCCAGCCCCTCCCGGCCCACCAACTGCTGCAGGTCCCCGTACTCGCACCCGGCGAGTCGCAGGAGCTGCCGGTACGGGCTCGAGGCCTGGCCGAAGACCGCCGTGTGGAGAAGGGCCAGGAAGTCGGCGCCCCGCCGCTCGAGGCGGCGGCGCAAGGTCGCCCGGGCTTCCTCCAGGGTGAAGGGGTGGCGGAGGAAGCCGGGCAGGCTCCAGAGGAAGCGCACCCCCGCCGCGACGTCCTCGAGTGGGATTCGAGCACCAAGGCCAGCGATCATCGTTCCGGGATCAGCACCGGACGTCGGGCCCATCGGCGAGATCTGGTGACCGCGGCAGGCGCATCAGTTCCGTCCGGTCTGCCCTGAGAGGCGCGATCCGCTCGTTCGAGCGGGTGCAGGCTCGCCGGGGGTGCCCGGCTTCGCCTCCGCGGTCGGGGGGCCCGGCACCGTGGCCGAGAGCGCCAGGCCCACCAGCAGGGGGACGGTCAGGAGCAGGAAGGCGTCGCTGAAGCCGACGCCCACGCTGCCGCCGTGCAGCGGGTTGAGCCCATCGGTGGCCTCTCGGCGGAGGGCCAGCACCGCTGTCACCAGGGTCGTACCGAAGCTGCCGCCGAGGAAAAAGAGCATCGTGTTGATGCTCTGGGCCGACGGCAGCCGCTCGGGCCGCACCAGCAACGACACGGACGCGGAGAGCGGAGTGTTGACGAATGCCACCCCGACCCCGAGCAGCCCCATCAGCGCGGCCATCGCCCAGGCCGGCGACCCAACCGAGGCCGAAAGGCCGAACAGCGCGAGCAGCATCACGACGAGCCCGCCGCGCACTGGGACGCGCGCCCCGACCCGGTCGACCAGCCGCCCGACGACGACGCCGAGCGCCGCGCTCAGCGCCGCGCTCGGCAGCAAAACCAGCCCGACCCCTGACGGCGGCAGGGTGTTGACGGTCGTCAGCAGCAGCGGCAGCCCGATCAGCGGGCCGATGAACGCGGTCATCGCGACGAAGCTGGTCAAACCTAACCCCAGGTAGCGGCGGTTCTCCAGGAGCTCGCGCGGGATGAAGGGAGCGTCAGCGGTCCGCTGGCGGATCACCAGCGCGACCAGGCCCGCGACCGAGCTGGCGGCCGACCAGAGGACCAGCGGCGCCGTCCAGCCGCCGCGGGTGGCCTCCGTCGCGGCCAGCAGCCCGCCGCTGATCGTCAGCCCGAGGAAGATCCCGCCCCAGACGTCCAGGCGCTCACCGCCGCGCGCCTCGTGGCGGGGCAGGACCGCCCAGTTCAGGGGCAGCAACAGCCCCGCCAGCGCCCCGAGGGCGAAGACGAAGTGCCAGCCAAGCAAGTCCGCGACGAAGCCGCCCAGGGTCGGGCCGATCGCGCTGGCGACGCCGACCGTCGTGCTCAGCAAGCCCAGTGCCGCGCCACGCTCCCCCGACGGCGTGGCGCGGCCGATCAGCGCGACCCCAAGGCCCGGGATCGCGGCGCCCCCGCCGGCCTGGACCACCCGCGCCGCCAGCAGCAGCGGATAGCTGGGCGCCAGCGCGCACAGCAGCGAGCCGACCGCGAAGACGCCCTGCCCGAACAGGAAGAAGCGACGGGCGCCGTAGTTGTCGGCGAGCCGACCGTAGATCGGGATGGCCACGGCATACACCAGCAGGTACGCGATGACTATCCAGCCGAGGCGGCCGGGCTCGACCCCGAGGTCCTGGCCGATCATCGGCAGCACGACGTTCACGATCGAGGCGTTGAGCACGCTGATGAACACGGACGCGCAGACCGCCAGCACGATCCCGCGCCCGCCGACCGCGTTGCCCTGCTCGACCTGCCTATTCAACGCCTACATGCTTCCCAGGAGCAGGTGCTGCATGGCGT
>JACCZL010000616.1 GCA_013695975.1 Chloroflexota bacterium | reverse complement strand
GAACCAGGCAGGAGGCAGGTCCGAGACAGGCCCCAGAGGGCCCAGGGCAAGACGCACACGGCGGCGAGCTCGGTGAGCGCCTGGCGCACGTAGAGGTCCAGCAGCAGGTAGGGCGACCACACGTAGGCCGTCGCCGCGACCAGCGCACCGGCCCGCCCAAAGAGACGCGCTGTCCAGGCGTACGCGCCGAGACCGGCCACCACGATCAAGAACACGCAGGCCAGGTTGATCGCGGTCGTGACCGGTAACCCGGCCAGGGTCGGGATGGTTGCGACGGTGTAGAAGAGCGGTGGATTGAAGAGGAAGACCGGCTCGCCATAGCCGTGACCAAGATTCGGCGCCCACTGCGGCCACCAGGCGCCCTGGCTCACGGCCCTGGCATACTCGGCAGTCCGAGTGACATGCTCGAATGCGTCATGACCGCGGATCATCCGGTCGGTCAGGATAGGGGCCGTCGCGGCCAGCGACAGGCTGCCCACCATCAGCAGCGGGACGAGGCGAGCGAGCTGCCTCCCCGCCGATGGCGATCCGTGGCGCGGCTCGTCGTCCGAGTCGCCCCGCTCCGCGCCGGGTGCGCGGGGCGCCCGCGGGATCGTCTGCACCCTGCCGGAGATCCCTAGCGCCTGACCGCGTACGACCGGAACGCCTCGTACGCGAGACGCTTCGGCGCGAAGTCGGGTGGTGGGCCGAGGAGCCCGTAGCAGCAGGTCTCCTCGTCCTCGGTGTCATGGAGCATGTGGTAGTGGGCCATTTCGACGTACGGATGGGCCCGCAGCCAGTCCATGACCCAGTGGACCGTCTCAGCCCGCCCGGCGTCGTCGAGCCAGTCGTCCCAACCGTACTCGGTTAGCCAGATCGGAACGTCACGGCCGCGGGCCAGCAGCTCGAACCGGAGCTGTTCGAGTCGACCGGTGTGGATCGGGTCGGCGCGGTGGTCCTCAAAGGAGTGCATCGTGACGGCATCGAAGGGGAGGTCGGGGTCCAGGCGCGCCACTCGCTCCCAGCCCGTCAACGTGCTCAGGGCGACACGGGCGCCCGGATTGGCCGCCTTGGCCGCCCGATAGAAGGCTCGATGCCAGAGCTGGTGGACGGCGGGGTTTTCCATGCCGGGCCACAGCTCTGGCTCGTTCCAGAACTCCCAGCGGCTGATTCTCGGGTAGCGGCCGACGAGCGCCGCGCTCGTCGCCTCGAAGGCGCCCAGCTTGCCCGGATCCGGCTCGCAGCTCAGCGGCCGAGCGCCGCATGCGTCCGGGTTCCGCGATGCCCAGGGCGGGATCGTGGCGACGACCGGTAGCGGCTCGATCTGGCGTTCGAGCAGGGCCGCGAAAAGTCGATCTGTGCGAGCGAAGTCGCGGCGGCCCTCCTCCGGCTCGATCTGGCCCCAGTCGGTCGCGATGCGGACCGTCGTCACGCCGAGATCCCTGTAGGCGTCGAGGAATCGTGGGAGGTTGGCGTCGAGGAACCACCAGTGGCCGACGACACCCTTGAGTCCGGCCTCCGCGGGCGAAAGCTCGACCACTCGCTGGGCGCCGGCGCGCTCGGGGCCGGGTGGTAGCCAGGGGCCGACGAAGCCCAGCAGGGCTGCTACGAGCCCCAGAGCGAGGCCTCGCCTCAATCGTATCAATCTGCACCTCGGGTGTCCAGAGTCCGCGTCGGCTCGCGTCGAACGGCGGCCCTCCCCCTTGACAGCCCTACCGCGTGCGCCGAAGAATGGTGGACCGGCGGCCCCTCCCTCCGCAAGTCTCGCACGCGGGCTTCGCGCCTGACCATCCTCTGAAACATCGACTGCACCACCATCAGCATGTCTCTGCGTCCACTCGCGACCGCTCCAGCCCCGCCCTCGGCCCAGCGTAGCGGAGCCATCGAAGCGCCGGTCGCTGCCCACCCGGCGGCTGGATCCGCCGGCCCGCGGCTTCGCATGATCATCCTCGCCGGACTGGCCCTCGAGCTGATCCTGATCCTCTCGTTCGTGCCGGCCCCGCTGGTCCCGCTGACCGCCGACTCAGGAATGGACGAGCTGGTGCCCTGGCTCGAAGTGCTCGGCCAGCCGATCCACGAGCGGCTGGCCTCCCTCAGGCCGGGGATCAGTCTGACGCGGCTCGCCGTCATCCTTCAGATGGTCTGCTTTTTGGGACTCTTCCTGCCCTACGCGGGCGCGCTCCGGGCGCTCCGGACGGACGGCGACCTTCGAGTCGGGCGCGCCGTCCTGCTGTTCGGGGCGCTCTTCCAACTGACGGCGCTCGCCTCGCGTCGCCTCTTCTCCAACGACCTCTTCAGCTACATCTTCAATGGGCGCATCATGACCGTCTACGGGGCCAACCCGTACCTTGCCGTGCCCGCGCGCTACCCCCAGGACCCTTTGCTCCCGCTCGTCGATTGGCGCGAGGTCCCCAACTTCTACGGCCCGCTCTGGACGCTGATTGGGGCCGAGCTTACCCGGCTCGGCGGCGACGAGCTCGGGCTGACCC
>JACCZL010000562.1 GCA_013695975.1 Chloroflexota bacterium | reverse complement strand
TTCCACGCCGCCTGGCGGGAGATCCTGCCGCTCTACTTCCATCGATTGGAGCCAGCGGAGGTGGAGCGGCTCGCGGACCGCGGGACCTATCGTCTCGAGACTCGGCGCCAGATCTTGCCGACCCTGCGCGAGTACGACCTGAACGGGCGACTCGCCGAGATCGAGGCGCCGACCCTCGTGATCGTCGGCCGCCACGACTGGATCACCGCGGTCGGGCAAGCCGAAGCGCTGGCAGCGGGCCTACCCCAGAGTCGGCTCGCCGTCTTCGAGCACAGCGGGCACTACCCGTTCGTCGAGGAGCACGAGCGATTCGTCGCCATCGTGCAGGAGTGGGTGGCCAACGCAGCCGAGGGGGAGTGAGGCGAGCGGGGTTCATCTGCGTGAGACCCGTCCGCGCAGGGCGGAGAGGGCGAGGGTGAAGCTGACCGCGGCGACGGTGGCGATCGCGGCGACGCCTTCGAGCAGTGGTCTTGCTGACCAGCCGTCGGTGATCAGCGAGCGTAGGGCTTTGAGCAGGTAGGTGACCGGGTTGACGTCGGCGATCGTCGACCCGTTCCACTTGCGGGAGTGGCTCGAGCACGCGACGCGCGGCCGCCGGGTCGCCGTCCACCGTCGCCACGATCAGGTCTCGGCCGATCGATCGTTTGAGCGCCCCGGGGGTGCCCTCGGCGACGATGGCGGCGTCGACGCAGGGGGGGCGGTTGTCCAGGTCCACGCCGGAATGGTACGTTGCGCAGACCTGGATATGCAGCGAGGCACGTCTCGACGGAGTGACACCATGACCCTGACGCGCGAGCAGGTGATGACGCGGGAGCTGCAGGACACCGAGGCCCGAGCGGCGTTGCCGCCGCGCGAGACCGTGCTGGCGCGGCGGGGGATGGTGGCCTCGGCCCACCCGTTCGCTACCCAGGCCGGGTTGGAGGTGCTGCGGCACGGCGGCAACGCCGTCGAAGCCGCCGTGGCGGCGGCGGCCGTCCTGATGGTCGTCGAGCCGCGCAACGGCCACCTCGGCGGCGACACCTTCATCCAGGTCGACCTGCCCTCCGAGGGTCGGGTCGTGGCGCTCAACGGGAGCGGCGCGGCCCCGGCCGCCGCGACGCTCGAGCGGTATCAGCGGCTCGGTGGGATCCCCGAGGAGGGGCTGCTGTCCTCGACCGTGCCGGGCACGGTGAGCTGCTGGGGGCTGGCGCTGGAGCGCTTCGGGAGCCGGCCGCTGGCCGAGCTGCTCGAAGCGGCGATCGCCTACGCCGAGGAGGGCATCCCGGTCACGGTCCGCCTCCACCGCCTGCTCGGCCTCGACGCGCCGACTTATCGGAAGTATCCGGAGACGGCGCGGGTCTTCCTCCCCGACGGCCGGGTGCCCCAGGTCGGCGAGCTGCTCCGCCAACCGGACCTCGCCGAGTCCCTGCGGCGAATCGGGACCGGCGGGCCCGACGAGTTTTACCGCGGGGCGCTCGCGGAGGAGATGGTGGCGTTCTCGGAACAGCACGGCGGCCTGTTCAGTCGCGAAGACTTCGCGGACCACAGGACCGAGGTGCTGGAGCCGCTCGTGGCCGACTATCGTGGCTACAGGGTCTACGAGCAGCCGCCGGTCTCCCAGGGGATCGTCGTCCTGCTGGCGCTCAAGATCCTCGAGCAGCTCGACCTCCCCCGGATGGAGCCGGGCTCGGTGGAGGTGATCCACCTGCTGATCGAGGCGACCAAGCTGGCCTTCGAGGATCGCCTGCGCCACCTCGGCGACCCGTGGTTCTGCGACGTGCCGATCGCCGAGCTGCTCTCGGAGGCGCACGCCCGCGACCAGGCCCGGCGCATCGACCCGAGGCGAGCCCGGCCGGCGGCGATGCCGCGCCAGCGCCAGCCAGACACCACCTACATGTGCCTGGCCGACGGCGACGGCACGCTGGTGTCCTACGTCCACAGCCTCTTCTCGGGCGCCGGCGTGGTCATGGGCAAGACCGGCGCCCTGATGAACAGTCGGATGCTCGGCTTCGATCTCGAGGCGGGACACCCGAACTGCCTGGCACCGGGCAAGCGGCCGGTCCACACCCTCAACACCTACGTCGTCCGCAAGCCCGGTGCGTGGGACCTGGTCGGCGGGACACCGGGGGCGCACTGGCAGGTCCAGACGAATCTCCAGATTCTGACCAACCTCCTCGACTTCGGGATGGACCTGCCGAACGCGATCGAGGCCCCCCGCTTCACGATCGGCGACCAGTTGGTGGCCGGTGATCCGACGATCAAGCTCGAGTCGCGGGCCGGCGATCGGGTCATCGAAGAGCTCCGCGAGCTGGGCCACCCGATCGAGGTGATCGGCCCCTGGGACTCCGGTGGTGCCGTCCAACTGATCCAGCGCGACCTGGCGAGCGGTGTCTGCCGCGGCGCCACCGAGATCCGGCGCGCCGGGAGCTCCGTCAGCGGGATCTGATCCCTCGCCGATGGAGTATCTCTGGGTCGGGCTGGGCGGCTTTCTCGGGGCGAACGCGCGCTACGCGCTCGGGGTCTGGATCGTCGACCGGGTGGGCGCGGCGTTCCCGCTGCACACGCTGGTCATCAACCTGAGTGGCAGCCTGGCGATCGGCGCCATCGTCGTGCTGCTGACGGAGCGGCTCGTCGCCGACCCGGCCTGGCGGCTGCTCCTGGTGGTCGGGTTCCTGGGCGGCTACACCACCTTCTCGAGCTACACGATCGAGGCGCTGGAGCTAGCGCGGGAAGGGGCGTGGCCCGCGGCGGCCGGCTACGTCCTGGCCAGCAACGTCCTCGGCCTCGCCGCCACCTACCTGGGGATGGTCCTGGCGCGCGGGCTCAGCCGCTGAGAGGTGTTGTATGATGATCGTAGGACAGTCGTGTGAAGGAGGCGTGATAATGTCATGACCGGGCTCAGCAGAGTTACCGTGAGTTTGCCGACCAGGCTGCTTGAGGCGGTGGACGAGAAGCTGGTCAACGGTGAGGAGACTCGAAGCGCGGTCGTTCGGCGCCTGCTCGAGGGAGCGCTACGGGATGCGCAGGAACGTGAGGACGTGGAGCAGTACATCCGTAGCTACACCGAGTGCCCGCAAACGGAGGAGGAGTTTGGCTGGTCGAGTTACGTTGCCCTCAAGCATTTCGCTGAGGAACCCTGGGAGTGAGGCGTGGGGAGGTCTGGTGGGCCGACCTGCCAGACCCGTGGGGGCGCCGGCCGGTGGTGCTCCTCGCTCGGGATGAGGCCTACACACTCCTGAGCTGGGTGGTGGCGGCTCCGCTCACAAGGCGCATCCGCCGCCTCCCGACCCTCGTCGTCCTCGATCCTGCTGATGACGGCGTGCCCGAGCTCTCGGCGGTGAACGTCGACAACCTTCAGGCGGTGGAGCGGGCATGGCTCCAGACGTACGTCGTGCGCCTGAGCTCAGAGCGGATGCGAGAGATCGACCGCGCGATCCATTTCGCGCTCGGGCTG
>JACCZL010000555.1 GCA_013695975.1 Chloroflexota bacterium | reverse complement strand
CGTGGCGGCGGTGGACCTTGCTCCATCGTCCGCGCTCGACGAGCTGGTCGACGAGCTGCGCGATCTCGGGGTGGAGGCGCTGCCGCTCTACGGCGACATGGGCGCCACCGACGCGCCGGCCCGCGTCGTCGGCGAGGCCCTGGATCGCTTCGGGGGGCTCGACGGCCTCGTGAGCAATGCCGGCCTCAACCGGCCGGGCCCCCTCGTCAACTGCTCGGTGGACGACTGGGACCGTCTCTTCGCGGTGAACACGCGGGCCACCTGGCTCCTGGCCATCGCTGCCCACGCGGCGCTCGCGGCCTCGCGCGGCGCGATCGTCGCCGTCGCGTCGATGTCCGGCAGCAACCCGCACGCCGGCCTCGGCGCCTACGGCCCCAGCAAGGCCGCCGTCATCATGCTGGCGCGGGTCCTGGCGCAGGAGCTCGGGCCCGACGGCATCCGGGTCAACACGGTCTCGCCGGGCATGGTGCGGACAGGGATGACCGCCCAGGTGTACGCCGACGAGCGGGTCGCCGCCGAGCGCGACGCCCTCGTCCCACTCGGTCGCGTCGCCACGCCAGAGGACATCGCCGACGTCATCGCCTTCCTGCTCGGTCCCGACGCCCGCTACCTGAACGGCCACGATCTCGTCGTGGACGGCGGCGTGGCCGGCAACCACCTCGGCCGCCTGCCCGGACTCGCTCAAGTCACCCGCGGCTAATCGAGCCCGCCAGCCGGGCCTCCGTCGCCAGCGGTCATACCGGGCTCTCAGCGGAATTGGGGCATCACCTCCTGGGCGAAGCGCTCAACGCCCTCCAGATCGTAGGGTGACGCGACGTGCAGGATGAGCTGATCGAGGCCGGCGTCGACGTAGGTCCCGATCTGGTCGATCATCTGGCGCGGCCCGCCCGCCAGCAGCCGCGCTCGGAGCATGCTCGGGTCGCGGTCCTGCCCCCGGACGTGCGCCTCGACGCGCTCGGCCAGCCGTCCCGCGTCGGGCTCGTACAGCAGGTCGACCGACAGCGAGCGGACGATCTGGTCGACTGGGCGGCCGAGCTTGTCGCACGCGCGGCGGAGACGCTCGTAGCGTTCGCCGACGTCGCTCAGGGGTGGCCAGCAATCCCACATGTCGGCGTAGCGCGCCACCAGCCCGATGATCCGCGGGCCCCCACCGGCGACCATGATGGGCGGGTGCGGCTGTCGGATCGGGGGCGGATTGCAGTAGGCGTCCTCGAGCCGATAGTAGGCGCCCTCGAAGCTGGCGGGCTGGCCCGGCGGCGCGTCCCACAGGGCATGAGTCACCTGGAGCGCCTCGGCCAGGCGCGAGACCCGCTCCCCGGCCGGCGGGAAGCCCCAGCCATAGGCGTCGTGCTCGTTCACGTGCCAGCCGGCGCCGAGCCCGAGGATCGACTTGCCACCGGTGACGTGATCGACCGTGGTCGCCATCTTGACCAGCAAGCCAGGGTTGCGGAAGAGGACGGCGCTGACCAGCATGCCGACCTCGGCCCGCTCGGTGAGCGCCGCCAGCGCCGCCATACCCATCCAGCCCTCGAAGCAAGCCTGGGTCGGGGCGCCGCGCGGGGCGTGGACGTGATCGTAGCTCCAGAGAGAGTCGAAGCCGAGCTGATCCGCGCGCACCCAGCCGTCGCGCCACGCGTCCCAGCTCACCTCCTGCGGCAAGAGCTGCACCCCAAATTTCATTCCAGTCATCAACCCTCCATGTTTGGACCGGTCTCTCGCCGCCGCCAACGGCGCCCCGCCACGCGGAGACGACTCGGCCCGGCGCCCCGCAGCATAGCAAGCTTCGGGGCGCGTCGTCGGAGATGCCTCGTCGGACACGAGCCCCGAGGTCCGATCGGCGATACGATATGGTCGGCGAGCACGCGCGAGCGATTCTGGACATCTGAGATCCCTAGCGCCAGGCGAGCGCCTCACGCACGTCTTGCTCGCTCGAGTCCGGCCGGCGATAGCGGTGGATCAGTCGTCGGCGAGTTGTGCCTGGATCAGCTCGTCCAGCTCCTGGCGGTGAGCCTCGTAGTAGCCCAGCGCTTGCCCGATGTCGTCTTCAGTCAGACGCGGATACGCCTCGAGCAGGGTAGGGACGTCCCGATACTCCCGCCACGCCACGAGGATAGCCCGCACCGGAACACGCGTGCCGCGCACGATGGGCTCGCCCCCGTGGATACGTGGGTCTCGAACAATACGCGGAAACGGGACCGGTTGCGCCAGGGCCATAG
>JACCZL010000548.1 GCA_013695975.1 Chloroflexota bacterium | reverse complement strand
CGTGGCGGCTGCCCAGCCGGCCGCCACCGCCGTGGCGCAGACCGCGCCGACCGTCGTGGCCGCCGTCCAGAAGGCGGCCAGCGGGGAGCCGTACAAGATCGGCGCCGTCCTGTCGATCAGCGGCTTCAACTCCCCACTTGGTACCCCAGAGCGCGACACGCTCCAGATGATGGCTGAGGACCTCAACAGCAAGGGTGGGATCAACGGCCGACCGCTCGAGCTGGTGGTCTACGATTCCGAGAGCGACAACACCAAGGCCGTGACGCTGGTCCGACGCCTGCTTGACCAGGATCGGGTTCTGGCAGTAATTGGCTCGAGCGCCTCGGGCGAGACGCTCGCCTTCTCCCAGTCGATCGCCGAGGCTGAGGTCCCGAACGTGGCCCTCGCGGCGGCGGTGGCGATCTTCGAGCCGGTCAAAAAGTGGGGCTTCACCACGGCCTCGTCGAACCTCGACTCGGCCGGTGCTATCGTCAACTACATGAAGGCGAAGAGCATGGATCGGGTCGCCGTCCTGCACAGCACCAACGGCTTTGGTCAGGACGGGCGCGCCGTCTGGCAGCGGCTGAACGATAGCGGCCAGATCAAGGTGGTCGCGACCGAGTCGTTCACCGACAACGACACCGACATGTCGCCCCAGCTCACCAAGCTCAAGGGGAGTGAGGCCCAGGCGATCGCCATCTGGGGCAACAACCCGGCCCAGGCGATCGTCGCCAAGAACTACCAGCAGCTCGGACTGAACGTCCCCCTGATGTACAGCCACTCGGCGCCCAACGCCCAGTTCCTCCAGCAGGCCGGCGACGCCGCGAACGGGATCATCATGCCGACCAACAAGATCACCGTGGCCGAAGTGGTCCCGGCCAACGACCCGCAGAAGCCGGTCCTCGACGCCTACGCCCAGGCCTTTCGGGCCAGGTTCAACCGCCCGGCCGACCAGTTCGGCGGGCACGCCTACGACGCGATGCAGATGGTCGTCGACGCCCTCAACCGCGGCGCCGACACCCCGGCCAAACTGCGCGACGAGATCGAGAGCACCAAGAACTACGTCGGCGTTTCGGGCGTGTTCAACTACAGCCCGACCAACCACAGCGGCATGACCCCGGACGCGCTCCTGATGGTGATGGTCGAGAGCGGCAGGTTCGTGCTAGCCAAGTAACGCCTGGAGGCCCCGGCGACCTGACCCGCGACGATCGGGTATGCCGGCCGGGTCGGCGGCGCGATTCGCTACCCTAGGGGCTCCCGCCGCCCGGGCTCCGCCAACTCGGTCGCCCGTGGAGTCGCCAGCGATGGGGCGGCCGATTCCGCCAGGCCCTTGGCGCCACCCGGGCGGCGCGGCGGCGCGCCTCCCCTGGCCCTCGCTATCCACCCGGGAATCCAGGCCATCAGCGCCAAGCGTGCAGGGTAGTGCCAGAGTGGGGTCCGGCGCCGCGGTCGCTTGCGGATGGCGGCCAGCCGCTCGATCTCCCGCACCATGATCGGTGTCGCCGGCTGGTCCAGCCCGTGCGGGCGCACGAAACCCTCGATGAAGCGGAGGCTCCGCTCGCAGCGAGGCGAGTCGCTCGCCAGTGCCGCGGCGAGCTGGGCACGGTGCTCGTCGAAGTTTCGCGCCACCGTCAGCAACCCTCCATCCGAACGCAGCAGGTAGTCGAAGTGCACGCTCCCTTGCTGGCCGGGGGCGGAGTCCGAAGCCAGGATCGTGTGCACGGCCTTGCCGACGATGCCGGCCTCGAGCAGCGCGCTGGTATTCAGACCCACCGCCGCCGCGGCATGATGGAGCGAGTCGTACAGGCTCTGCTCGGCGTCTCCCGAGGCCTCTGGCTGCTGGACGGCCACACCGGGCAGGTCCGAAAGGTCCGCCCCCTCCCACTGCGGCGTACTCGCTGGATGGAGTCGCACGAGCACGCCGCAGCTCCGTAGTGCAGAGTCGGTCGAGCGTCGAATCTCTCCCACCCACCGGCGCACGAACTCGACCTCGCGCGGGGCAACGAAGTCCGAGGAGCAGAGGTAGGCGATGAAAGGCCGCCTCGGGTCCAGCCCATGCTCGCGGCAGAACCGGACGCGGTCGATCGAAGGCCGCAGAGCGAAAAAACGATCGAACCGAGGCGCGCCGGTCACGACCACGTCCCGAGCGGGGGCGCCGTGCAGTCGGACGGCCTCCCACCGCTGAGTTCGGTTCCAAACGAAGACGCGATCCGGGATCACCCGCATCAGGCCCTTGCTCGTGAGGTTGTCCCAACTGAAGACGAGGAGCGCGATCGGGATGCCCAACTGGTGCGCGCTCTTCACGTAGTCGGTCTGGTAGGAGCTGAATTGGATCAGGGGGGTGATCAAGATGATGTCCGGCCGTTCCGACTCGACGAAGCGGTCGAACGCCGGGTCGCTCGGGATGACCTCTTCGACGATCCCGAGTGCCTGCCCGATCAGCCGCCAGCGCCGCTTCAGCCAGGCGTGGCGCTCGCAGAACCGCAGGAAGGCGCTCGCCACGACGCCGTTCGCCCGCCCGCGCAGCGCCTCGGCGTGGCCGAAAAGCGGGTCGAGGAAGCGGGCGTAGTCGCGGGTGGCGCGTAAGGGCCGCACCACCTCCGCCCAGGCATCACTCCGCTCCGTGGGGCACTCGACCACCGATACTGACGGATGATCCATCCGTGGTGGCACGCGGAGCCGGCACTTCTTCGGTCGCGCCGCGATGCGCACGATGTGACCACGCTCGGCGAGCGTAGAGACGACGCCCTCGAAGTTCCGCAGGCGAGCAGTCGCCTCGACCAAAAACAGTATCCTCAGGATAGCCTGTCCTTATGGTAACGCCCCGAACGCCGCCCGCCGCGCGGCCGGCCCCGGTGCCCCCGCGCCGATCGAGCTCAGCGGCGTGGGACGCAATTGTACCAGCGGCAAGGCACCCGAACAAGCGTGGGATCTGCCCGGAAGAGGCCGTCGACTGGGCGGTCGACCGAGCGATCCGTAAGACCAAAGCGATCGAGCCGGGGTATAAGTAGCTGCCCGCCATTGGCGAGAGCAACCTCGTGGGAGACAGGCTATGGAGCGAGACGGCGCGCGGGTGCCGCCGGCCTTGGCCGGCGTGAAGGTGGTCGACCTGACCCAATTCGAGGCCGGCACGTCCTGCACCGAGACGCTGGCCTGGCTGGGGGCCGACGTCGTCAAGGTCGAGGAGCCGACCCGGGGCGACCAGGGCCGCCACGCCTCGACCGATCGACCCGGCGTCGACTCGTACTACTTCATGCTGCTGAACGCCAACAAGCGGAGCGTCACCTGTAACCTCAAGGACGAGCGGGGCCGGGCCGTGCTGCGAGAGCTGATCGAGCGGGGGGACGTCTTCATCGAGAACTTCGGGCCCGGCGTCATCGAACGGCTCGGCTTCGGCTACGAGGTCGTCCGCGAGATCAACCCCCGCATCGTCTACGCCCAGATCAAGGGCTTCGCGCCGGAGAGTCCCTACGGCAGCTTCCTGGCCTTCGACATGATTGCCCAGTCCGTCGGCGGGGCGCTGAGCACCACCGGCGACGAGGATCAGCGCCCGATCAAGCCGGGCCCGACGATCGGCGACACCGGCACCGGCCTCCACTGCGCGATCGGGATCCTGGCGGCCCTCTACCAGCGCCAGCTCACCGGTCGCGGTCAGCAGATCTACGTGGCGATGCAGGAGGCGGTGATCAACTTTTCGCGGATCGCGTACGCCAGCCAGGCGCTCTGGGGCAAAGCGGCCCCACGCGTCGGGAACCGCAGTGTTCTCGGGATGAGCGCCCCGAGCGACGTCTACCGCTGCAAGGGAGGCGGCCCGAACGACTACTGCTACATTTACACCAGCCGGGCCGGCAACCACCAGTGGCAGCGCCTGCTCAAGGTCATCGGCCGCGACGAGCTGCTCGAGGACGCGCGCTTCGCAACACCTCAGGACCGTGTCCGACACGAGAAGGAGATCGACGAGCTGCTCGCACCCTGGGTCGGCGCGCGCACCAAGATCGAGGTGATGGAGACGCTCGGGCAGGCCGGCGTGCCGGCGGGCGCCGTCTTCGACACCGACGAGCTCCTCCACGACCCGTTCCTGCGAGAGCGTGGGACGTTTGCCACCGTCGAACACCCGATCCGCGGCGAGTTCACGATGCCTGGCTGGCCAGTCAAGATGTCCGACTCGGACGTCTCGGTCGTCACGGCCCCGCTGCTCGGCCAGCACAACGAGGAGGTCTACGGCGAGTGGCTGGGCTACCCGCCAGAGCGGATAGTCGAGCTGCGACAAGAAGGCGCAATCTAGACAACCGAACCCTCCAACGCCGTTCGCTATAGGAACTGGGATAGGGGGTTAGCTTGGGAAGAGGGGACCACATGGCTACCGTGAATGGCTCGCAGATCCTGGCGCGGGCGCTGCAACGCCTGCGAGTCGAGACGATGTTCTACTTGATGGGAGGGCCGATGCTGGCCGCCGAGTCGGCCTGCATCGAAGAGGGCATCCGCTCGATCGACGTCCGCCACGAGCAGGCCGCCGCGATGATGGCCCACGCCTACGCCCGCCTCCTGAACCGAGTCGGCGTCTGCATGGCCGCCTCCGGGCCCGGC
>JACCZL010000520.1 GCA_013695975.1 Chloroflexota bacterium | reverse complement strand
GTGCGCGGCTCCGCGTCGCCCGCGCGGCCCACGGCATTCGGCTACGGTCGGAGCCGGCTCAGCGGCCCTTGAAGTTTGGCGCTCGGCGCTCGAGCTGGGCCGCGATCCCTTCGGCGACGTCCTCGGTGGGAAACAGCCGCCAGACCGCCTCCCGCTCGATCGCCATGCCGGCATCAAGGTTGGTCTGCCCCCCGAGCGTCGTGGCAACTTTGATGTTGCCGAGCGCCATCGGCGCCCCCTCGGCGAGGATGTTGGCATATTCGAGCGTCTTGTCCAGGAGCTGGTCGGCCGGGTAGAGCCGGTCGACGATCCCGAGCTCGAGGGCCGGCTGGGGTCCCACCGCGTCGCCGGTCAGCATCAGGTTGAGAGCACGCCCGCGGCCGATCAGGCGCGGCAGGCGCTGGGTGCCACCGTTGCCGGGCAGCAGTCCGAGCTTGGCCTCGGGGAGGCCGATGCGGTAGTCGCCCTCGCCGGCGAACCGCAGGTCGCAGGCCAGCGCGATCTCGAGGCCACCCCCCAGAGCGTGGCCGCCGATGGCGGCGATCCAGACCTTCGGAGTCCGCTCGATCTTCGAGAGCACTTCGTGGGCGTGCAGGACGACCATCGTTTTGTAGGCGAGGGTGCTCTCCTGGAACATCTTGATGTCGGCGCCGGCCGAGAAGAACTTGGGCAGGGCGCTCGTCACGATGGCGACTCGGACGGCCTCGTCGAAGCGGACCTCGTCGACGGCCCCGTTCAACTCGTCGACGAACTCGCGATTGTAGCTGTTCACGGGCGGGCGGTTGAACGTCACCATCGCGACCGCGCCACGCTTCTCGACCGAAACGGCCATCATGCCTCCACGCCCCGTCTGCCGGACGACCTGGCGCCCGGTCCGCTCACGCATCGACCGTCCAGACCGGCCGGCGGTCACTTCTACCCAGATCATGCTAGCAGTGGCGTCCGATGCCGTCAACGATGCCAGGGTGTATGATCGGACCTACCAGCCACCAGCGACCTAGCCACCATCGACGCAGGAGGCGCCACCATGCAGATGTTCATCGCCGGCGAACTCACCGACTCGTCAAGCGGGCAAACGACCGAGATCAAGAACCCCGCCACCGGCGAGCTGGTCAACAGCGTGCCGAAGGGGACCGCCGAGGACACGAAACGCGCGATCGACGCCGCCCAGCACGCGTTCCCCGAATGGGCGGCGATGCCGGCCGCGGACCGGGCAGCGCTGATGTTCAAGGCCGCCGAGCAGATCCACGAGCATCTGCCGGAGATCGCCGAGCTGCTGACGAGGGAGCAAGGCAAGACGCTGCTCGAATCCAGGATCGAGACCGACCGGCTTGCCGAGAACCTCAAGTTCTTCGCCGGGCTCCACGGCGGCCTGCGTGGCCAGCACGTCGAGATCGCCAAGCCGAAGGCCTACGGGATGGTCATCAAGCGCCCGCTCGGCGTCGTCGGGGCGATCGTCCCCTGGAACTTCCCGCTGACCTTGATGGCCAACAAGATCTGCCCGGCCCTCATCGTCGGCAACACCGTCGTGGTCAAGCCGGCCAGCACGGCCCCGCTCGCGATCGCCCGCTGCATCGAGGTGATCAACGCGGCCGGCTTCCCGCCAGGCGTCCTCAACCTGGTGACTGGTCCGGGGGCAGTCGTTGGCGAGGAGCTGATCGCCAACCCGAAAGTGCGCAAGATCGGCTTCACTGGCGAGACCGAGACCGGCAAGCGCGTCATGCGCCAGGCGGCGGAGGAGCTCAAGCACGTCACGCTCGAGCTGGGCGGGAGCGACCCGATGATCGTCTGTGACGACGCGAACCTGACCGAGGCAGTCAAGGCGGCCGGTGTCGGCCGCTTCTTCAACTGTGGCCAGGCCTGCCTGGCGATCAAGCGGCTGTACCTCTTCGAGGACATCGCCGACCAGTTCATCGAAGGCCTGAAGCAGAACGCCGAGAGTCGCTGGAAGGTCGGCAACGGGCTCGACAAGGCCACGCGGATGGGGCCGATGCACACCGCCGGCCAGAGAGAAGAGGTCGAGAAGATGGTCCAGGACGCCCTCGACCGTGGCGCGACGGTCGTGACCGGGGCGAAGCGGCCTGAGGGCGAGGAGTTTGCTCAGGGCAACTTCTACCTGCCGACCTTGCTGACCGACGTCGCCGAGGACGCCCTGATCGTCCAGGAGGAGTGCTTCGGCCCGGCCCTGCCGATCTTCCGGGTCAAGGATCTCGACGAGGCGATCGAAAAGGCCAACAGCTCGAAGTACGGGCTCGGCTCGTCGATCTGGACGAAGGACATCCGCAAGGCCCACATCGCCTCCGAGCGCATCGAGGCCGGCTACACCTGGGTGAACTCCCTTCAGATCGCGGTCGACGAGCTGCCGTTCGGTGGCACCAAGCAGAGCGGCTTCGGCAAGGAGCACGGCACCGAAGTTCTCGACTACTACACCGAGCAGAAGTCGGTCATGGTCGGG
>JACCZL010000513.1 GCA_013695975.1 Chloroflexota bacterium | reverse complement strand
GATCCGGGCTGGCCGGTCGTGCGGGCCCTGGTCTGCGACGCCGCGCCCCAGTTCCGAGCGCTCACCCAAGCCCTGGCGCTCTGGTGGATCCACGAGGGCCGCCCCTACAAGCAGTTGACCCCGTTCCTGCCCCAGCATCAGGCCGCCCTCGTCGACATCCTCACCCAGTTCTGGGACTACTACCGCGACCTGCTGGCCTACCGTGAGCAGCCGACCCTTGAGGAGCGGACCCGCCTGGACGCTCGCTTCGACACCCTGTTCGGCACCACCACCGGCTACCAGGCCCTCGATCGCCGCCTGGCCCTCACCCGGGACAAGAAGCCAGAACTGCTGCTCGTCCTGGAGCATCCCGAACTGCCGCTCCACAACAACCCGGCCGAGCTCGGCGCCCGCCAGCGCGTCCGCAAGCGCGACGTCAGCTTCGGCCCGCGCAGTCCGGCCGGCGCTGCCGCCTGGGACACCTTCATGACCCTGGCCGCTACCACCCGCAAGCTCGGCCTCGACTTCGCAGCCTACCTCCACGACCGCTTCCGCCAGGCCGCCCAGATCCCACCGCTGGCGGACCTCCTCCGCGCCCGTGCGGTTACGCTCAGCCTGGGCCGCTCCTGGGCACCATGGCTCGCTGATCGACGAGGAGCCGGTCGATCGGGTGGTGCTGGTGACGCCGTCGGCGTGTCGGGGTTGTGGGACCGGGCTGGGGGCCGATGTCGACGAGGCGTTCGCCGCCTGGCGCGCGGTCTCGGGAGCCGTCTGACGGCTCGACACGAACCTGCTAGGCTGCTCTCGACGGTCGAGCAGGAGGCGAGCATGGTGACTGAGCGGCGGACCGGGCATCCTTTCTACATGTACGATGCCATCCTCGGAGAGCCGGGGGCCTTTCCTCGGGTAATCCGGGCGAACGAGGCGGCTGTCGACCACTTCGCGGCGGGGATTGCCGACTCTGAGCGGCTCTTCCTGGTCGGGATCGGCACGTCCCACCACGCCGCCGAGGTGGGCGAGCATTTCGTGCGGGTGTACGGCGGGGGCCTGCGCGCTCAGGCCGCGCACTCGTTCGACTTCGCGCTCTACGGCCCGGAGCTCGACGAGCGGGACTGTGTGGTGGTTCTGAGTCACCGCGGGGGCAAGCGCTTCAGCCTGGAGGCGCTCCGGCGTGCCCGCGAGGCCGGGTGTCGGACGGCCCTGATCGCCGGCGAGGGCGAGGTGGCCGGGGCTGCCCACGCCGACGCCACCTTTCAGACTGTTGACCAGGACCGATCGTCGGCGCACACCATCAGCTACGTCGGGGCGCTCGCCGTCCTGGCGTTGCTGGCGGAGCGCGTCGGTCGGCATCGTACGGGATCGAGCCTGCTCGAGCGCGACTTCCTGACCGACGCGCTGCCCGAGGCGCTGCGCGCGTGTCTGGCGACCGAGGCGGAGATGGGGCAGCTCGCCCGCGAGCATCGGGACCACCGGCGCTACTGGCTCGCCGGCGGCGGCCCGAACGCGATCACGGCCAGGGAGATCGCGCTGAAGATCAAGGAGACGTCTTATCTGCAGGCCGAGGGCATGTCGACCGAGGCGATGCTCCACGGCCCCTTCCAGTGCGTCGAACCGGACGACCTATTCATCCTGATCGCGCCGGCTGGAGCGGCCCAGGCGCGCACCGTGGAGCTGGCGAGGCTCGTGCGGGAGATCGGCGCGCCCTACCTGATCGTCGGCGACGGCACGGCGGAAGAGCTACGGGAAGGTGCGAGTGGGTGGTGCGTCGTCCCCACGGTCCCGGAGCCGTTCACCGGCTTGACCTGCCTGCTCCCGCTCCAGTTCCTGGCCTATCACCTGGCGCTCACGCGCGGCACCGACCCGGACGGCTTCCGACTCGAGGATCCGCGGTTCGCCCGAGCGAGCAAGCTGGTTCGGCTCTAACTGAGTGGACGGGCCAGCTCCGGGCCGTCGTTGGCGACCGCGTTGACGGCCGGTGACACCGGATAGCCTTCCATCATCTCGGCGGGGAAGGGTCGCAGGCATCCGAGGACCGCGCTCGGACCCTCTCCGATATCGAGCCAGTCGCCTTCGTCATCGGGCGCGAGGATGACCGGCATCCGGTCGTGGACCTGACCGACCAGCTCGTTGGCCGACGTCGTGATGATCGCGGCCGTGTCCTGACCATCCGGCCCCGGCGTCCACAACCCGGCGAAGCCGAACGGCTCCCCGCCCGTGAGCCGGAAATGCCAGGGCTGTTTGCCCCGCTGCCCGACCGCCGATTGCCACTCGTAGAAACCGCTCGCCGGGATCACGCAGCGGCCCTTGGCGACGGCGCCCCGGAACATCGGGCGCTCGACCAGCGTTTCCGCCCTGGCGTTGATCGGCGCGGGCCGGCCCTTGTCCTTGGACCAGCTCGGCTTGAAGCCCCAGCGCATCGCCCGCACGGATCGCCCCTCGTCACTCGCGACGACGACCGGAATCGCCCGGCCGGGGCCGACGTTGAACAGGGGGAGCGGGATTGGGAAGACGGGCGGGCGTCGCTGGTCAATCTCCGCGATGCCGAAGCGCATCTCGATCTCCCTGGACGTCAGGCCCAGCGCGTATCTGCCGCACACATAGTGAGTGTAGCAGCCGCCCCTGGTTCCGGACCTGTCGGCCCGGCCCGTGTGAGCCCGGATGCCCAGCGGGCTGGTCAGTGTGAGCTCGTCTTCTCCTACCATTTCCTCCCCCGAGCTCGGGGAAGGAGGAAGG
>JACCZL010000507.1 GCA_013695975.1 Chloroflexota bacterium | reverse complement strand
CCACTCGGTGGAGCACGTACGCGGGAATCGGGAGCTTCGCCACGACACCGAGTGGGGCGGCAAAAACTACGTCGAAGGGACCGTCTACCTGGGCGTGCTCCCCCTCCTGTTGGCCCCTATCGGGCTCCTTGCCCACCCCCGAGGCGCCAGGCTGGCTCTCGGCCTCCTGGCGCTGCTGGTGACGCTCTTCGCCTTCGGCACTCCGCTGTACGCGCTCCTCTTCTACGGCGTTCCGGGTGTCAACCAGCTTCACACCCCGTTCCGCTGGGTCTATCCGCTGAGCGTCTGCGTCGCCGTCCTGGCCGGCCTCGGCGCCGGCGCGCTGGCGCGTCCACGGCAACCGGGGCGGGATGCCGGTCGGGCCGACACCTCGATCGAGTGGAGGGCGCGGGCCGAGGCGCGCTGGGGCATCCGCATCGGCGTAGCCGCGGTGAGCATCGGGCTCGCCCTGGTCGCGGCGCTCCTCACCCTGCTGCTGTTCCCTGACGCGGCGACGGCGCTCGCCGCGCGCCTTCTCGCCCGTTCCCCCGACCTGCGGGCGGGATTCGGGGAGGCGCGGGTGCTCTTCTCCTACCAGTACGCGAACCTGCTCGGATCGGCCCTGCTGCTCGCCGCCAGCGGGCTGGCGCTCGTCGTCGGCGCCCGCCGCCGCTCGCTCCTGGCCGGTGCGCTGGCCCTTGGCCTGCTCGTGGGCGACCTCTTCTCGTTCGGCATCGGCTTCAACGGCGTCGCCGAGACCGATCCGCTCGACCTCACGCCCCGCTCGATTCAGGCGCTTCAGGCCGACCCGACCGTCTTCCGAATCGTCACCTTCGGCGAGGACGATACCCTGCCGTCGAACACCAACATGCTCTTCGGCCTGCAGGATATTCGGGGCTACGACACGATCATCCTGCGCGAGTACGTCGAGTACCTCGAGCTGATCGAGCCGCAGCGGGGCATCGCCTACAGCAAGGTCGCCAAGCTGTTCGACGAGCGCTCGCTGGCCTCGCCACTGCTCGACCTGCTTAACGTGAAGTACGTGCTCACGAGCAAGACTGTCAGGCAACCTGGCTACACGCTCGTCTACGAAGGCGAAGGCATCCGAGTCTACCGAAACGAACGAGCCCTGCCACGGGCCTTCGTCGTCGCCTCCGCCGTTCCCGCGTCGGACCATGCCGAGGCGCTGGCGTCGGTCGGCGATCCAGCCTTCGACCCGCGACGGCGCGTCGTCCTCGAAGGCTGGAACGGGTCAGCATCGTCGGCCAGTCCCGATCGGGTAGCCGAGCGACCGGCCCAAACCGCCGAGATCGTCGCCTACGAAGGCAACCGCGTCGTCGTGCAGGCCTCGGCCCCCGAGGGCGGCTTCCTCGTCCTCGGCGACGTGTTCTTCGACGGCTGGACCGTGAGCGTCGACGGCGTGGCGCAGCCACTGCTTCGAGCGAACGCCCTCTTCCGTGCCGTCGAGCTCGGGCCGGGCCTCCACCAGGTGGTTTTCGAATACCGGCCGTTTTCGTTTCGGCTCGGGGCCCTGGTGTCCGCCCTGGCGACGGTCGGGCTGATGCTCCTGTGCGGGCTCGTGGCTCGTGGGCGACTGCACGCTCCGGTCGGCCAGAGCACCGTCGCGCAGCGGGTCTTCCGCAACGCGGCGTTCCCGATGGCGACCAGTCTGCTGAACAAGGCCCTCGACGTCGGGTTCGCGCTGGTCATGTTTCGAGTCCTCCAGGCCGAGGGTGTCGGAGCCTACACGTTCGCCGGCGTGCTGATCGGCTACTTCGATATCCTGGTCAACTTCGGCTTGGGCACCCTCACCACCAGGGAAGTCGCGCGCGACCATGCCGCCGCGGCTCGCTACCTCGGCAACAGCATCGTGATCCGGCTCGTCCTCTGGCTCGTCTCGGGCGGCGCGGTCGGGTTCCTGGCCGGGCCGGGCGCTGAGCCACTGGGGATCACGCCCCCAATCGCGCTGACGATCTGGTTGCTCTGGCTCGCCCTCTTGCCCGGCATCCTGAGCGGGGGGCTCAGCGCACTCTTCATGGCGCACGAGCGGATGACCTCGCCCGCGATCGTCACGGTGGTGACGACCCTCCTAAAGGTAAGCCTCGGCCTGATCGCCCTGGCGGGTGGTTGGGGCTACGTCGGGCTGGCCGCCGTCGCACTCGTCACCAACACGATCACCGCGCTGATCCTGCTGGGGCACTACGCCGCGACGCTCGGGCTGCCCGGCCTCGTCATCGACTGGTCGTTCAGCCGATCGATGGCGATCATCGCCTTCCCCCTGATGGTCAACAATCTCCTCAACAGCGTCTTCTTTCGGATCGACGCCCTGCTCCTGAAGCCGCTGGCCGGGGACGTCGCGCTCGGGTGGTACAGCACCGCCTACAAGTTTATCGACGGACTCCAGATCATCCCGTCGAGCTTCGTCCTCGCCCTGTTCCCGCTCCTGTCGCGCTACGCGACGGCAGACCGCGAGCGTCTCGCCCAGCTCACCGGGCTCTCCCTGAAGACCCTCCTGACCATTGCCCTCCCAATCAGCGTCGGGACCACCCTCCTGGCCGAACCGATCATCCTGGTCTTCGCCGGTGCGAGCTACCTGCCCGAGTCGGCGCGCGCCCTTCAAGTCCTGATCTGGTTCCTCCCGCTCTCGTTCGTCAACGGACTGCTCCAATACGTCCTGATCTCGATCGGCCGCGAGGGCTGGATCACCCGCGGCTTCTTGCTCGGCGCAAGCGTCAACTTGCTCGCCAATCTGGCTCTGATCCCAGCCTACGGCTACCTCGCCGCCAGCGCCGTCACCGTCGCCTCGGAGCTGGTCCTCCTGGCGCCCTTCTGGCGGGTGATCCGCCGAGAGCTGCCGCCGATCGACCTACTCGGACTAGCCTGGCGCCCAGCCGTCGCCGCGCTCGCGATGGCCGGTCCGGTCTGGCTCCTCAGCGGATGGAGCGCCCTGCTGGCGATTCCGAGCGGCGCCGTCGTCTACGGCGCCGTCTTGCTCGTTCTCGGCGGTCTCGACGCCGCCGACCGCGCTACGCTGCGAGGTCTGCTTCGACGCTAAGGCATGGTTCAAACGTGCTTGACAGTCTGGACATCGAGCCGAGCGCCCGACCAGGTAGGGGCGGTTCGCGAACCGCCCCTACACGAGGCCCGAGTGTCAAGCTCAACTGGGCCAGTTTGAACCATGCCTGAGATGCCTTCCTTGAACTCGACTGCAAGGCGAGCCGCCTTGAGCATGTCCAACACCGTCGCGTCATCGCGCGACATAGAATGGCTCGGCAGTACTGAGAATAGCCTTGCGTCGAATCCAGTTTTCGCTACGCTCCACCGGCCTTCGGCTAATCAGATCGACCTTCCGACCGAAGATTGTCGAGAGCTCCTGTTCCATCTCTACGGCGTCAAACAAGCTCCACTGCGCATCGGGCGCGAAGGTGACCAG
>JACCZL010000501.1 GCA_013695975.1 Chloroflexota bacterium | reverse complement strand
CGGTCAGGGAGCGCCGCGCCGCCGATGCCATGGCCGGGCGCGACTACGAGGCGGCGCGCCGGGCGATGGAGGAGCTGGGCCAGGAGGTTGCTCGTCGCGGCCGTGACGTCGTGCCGCGGCAGGAGCTGGCTCGCGCCTGGGACCAGGTAAACCAGGAGCGCCGCGACCAGGGACTGGGCGAGAGCGCCGAGCGTCAGGGTGCTGACGCCCAGCGCCAGGGGAGCTCGGAGGGAGGCCAGCGGTCGCCCCAGGCCCAGCGCGGACAGGCCGGCAACGCCCAGGGTAGTGGCGCGGGCGCGGGCGCTGGTACGGGCAGCGGCTCCGGCGGCGGGGAGCCTACTGATGAGGGGTCGCTCGGCGATGGCGACGGCTCCGGCGAAGGCGGTCGCGCCTCCGGCGGCCCGCCCGGCGAAGAGACCATCGGCACGTTTCAGCCGGCCGGCCAGGCTGCCCGACTCGACGTCCAGGGACGGCCGGTCGAAGTCGAGGTCAGGCCAGGCCAGCGCTCCGGCCAGCGCCCGGGCGACTCAGAGTCGGAGGACGCCAACCGGCAGGAGTCCGACGAGGTTGGCGCCGTCTCGGCGGTCTCGGCCGAGTCGCCCCGCTCGATCACCTCGGCCGCGCCGGCCGAGAGCAACTTCGTGCCGAGCGATCGGCGCCAGGCCGTCCGAGACTACTTCACCCCCACCAGTGAGGGAGAGACCCGATGACCAGCAGCGCTGTCAGCGCCGAGCGGCTCCAGGACACGGCCAGGGCGATCGAGCAGGAGATCGGGCGGGTCATCGTCGGCCAGGAGGCGGTCGTTCGCGGGGTCGTGATCTCGCTCCTGGCGGGCGGGCACGTCCTGCTCGAAGGGCTCCCCGGACTGGGCAAGACGATGCTGGTGCGCACCCTCGCCGAGGTCCTCCACCTCCAATACAGCCGCATCCAGTTTACCCCGGACCTGATGCCGGCCGACGTCTCCGGGACGAACATCCTGGCCGAGGACCAGCACGGCGGCCGGCACTTCGCGTTCCAGGCAGGCCCGATCTTTGCCAACCTGGTCCTGGCCGACGAGATCAACCGCGCGACGCCGAAGACCCAGTCGGCCTTGCTCGAGGCGATGCAGGAGCAGACCGTTACCGTCGCCAACACGGCCCATCCCCTGCCACGGCCGTTCTTCGTCCTGGCGACCCAGAACCCGATCGAGATGGAGGGAACCTACCCGCTGCCCGAGGCCGAGCTGGATCGATTCTTCTTTAAGCTGAACGTCAATTATCCGTCGCGCGAGCAGCTCAACGAGATCGTTCGGCGGACAACCGGCGGCACACTCGCGCCCGTTCGGCGCGTGGCCGACGACGAGACGATCCTCGAGCTGCAAGCCATCGCTCGCGAGGTCCCGGTCGCCAATCACGTCGCCGATTACGCCGTGCGGCTGGTCCTGGCGACCCATCCGGAGTCGGACGCTCCCGAGCCGGCCCGCCGCTATGTCCGCTATGGCGCCAGCCCGCGCGCGGCCCAGGCGATCGTCCTGGCGGCCAAGATCTACGCCCTCCTGAGCGGCCGCTTCAACGTTGCTTACGAAGACGTCCGTCGTGTCGCCCCGCCAGCCCTCCGCCACCGCCTGATCCTGAACTTCGAGGCCGAAGCCAAAGCCGTCTCCCCCGACACGGTCATCCGCGCCATCCTCGAGGCCGTGCCGGAGGAGTAGTGATCGGTCGAGATCGGGCCGCGGTGTGAGCGCCACCGGATTCGCCCGTCGGCTCTGGCGGCGGGCTCGCGACACGTCCGCTGCCGTTATCGGAGGCCGACCCGCGGACGGCGGCGCCCTCGACGAAGAGTTCCTGCGACGGCTCGAGCGGCTCTCGATGCTGGCGCGCCGTCCGGCCGCGGCTGGCATCGGCGGCGAGCACCGCAGCGCCGCCCGCGCCCCCTCGACCGACTTCGCTGACTACCGCGCCTACGTCCCCGGCGACGATTTTCGGCGGATCGACTGGAACGCCTATGGACGCCTCGGCAACCTCTACGTCAAGCTGACCGAGGCGCGGGAGCAGTTGCTGGTCCACCTCCTGGTGGACGCCAGTAGCTCGATGGCCTGGGGCACCCCGTCCAAGCTTGACTACGCCCGACAGCTCGCCGCCGCCCTCGCTTACCTGGGCCTGGCCCGTTTCGACCGGGTGACCGTCAGCACGCTCGGCGAGGAGACGCGCCAGCTCGCCTCGGCCCGAGGGCGGGCCCGCTTCCACGACCTGCTCAGTTTCCTCAACGCCACCACCGCGGCTGGCCGGATGCAGATGGATGAGGTCCTCGGCGGCTACCGTCCGGACCGCCGGCGTCGCGGCCAGGTGGTCCTGATCTCGGACATGCTGGCCCCAGAGGGCTACCAGGATGGGCTCGACCGGTTGCTGCGGGTCGGCTTGGACGTCGTCGTCCTCCAGGTGCTGAGCCCCCAGGAGCTCGAGCCCGACCCCGGTGGCGACTTCGAGCTAGTCGACGCCGAGACCGGCGAGCGAGTCGAAGTCAGCCTGACCCGGGACACGATCGCTCGCTATCGCGAGCGGCTTGAAACCTGGTGCGCGGAAGTCGAAGCCTTCTGCGCCCAGCGCGGCATCCGCTACGCCCGCGCCACCACCGCCACCCCTTTCGAAGAGCTCCTTCTCGATAGCCTGCGGCGCGGCCTGATCCTCAAGTAGACGGTAGACAGGAAGGGCGCGTCCCCGTCCCCTGTCTACCGTCTACCTCAGTACGCGTTCTTGTCCCGGAAGATCGTGCCGATCGTCTTGAGGAGGATCTTGATGTCGAAGGCGAGCGACCAGTGCTCGACGTAGAAGACGTCGTACTTGGTGCGCTCCTCGATCGACGTCTGGCCCCGTAGGCCGTTGACCTGGGCCCAGCCGGTCATACCGGCCTTTTCGTTGTGGCGCTCGACGTAGCGCGGGACGATCCGGCTGAACTGCTCGACGAAGTGCGGGCGTTCCGGGCGCGGGCCGACCAGGCTCATCTCGCCGACCAGGACGTTGGCTAGTTGTGGGAGCTCGTCCAGGCTCCACCGGCGGATAAACGTGCCCACGCGGGTCCGCCGCCGATCGTCGGGCTTGGCCCAGACCGGCCCGCTCTCGTCCTCGGCTCCGACCCGCATCGAGCGGAACTTGACCAGCCGGAA
>JACCZL010000482.1 GCA_013695975.1 Chloroflexota bacterium | reverse complement strand
CCGCGTCCTGCGGCATCACCGGCCTGAAGCCGACATACGGTCGCATCAGCCTGCACGGGGTCCTCCCGCTCTCGCGCGGTCTGGACCACGTCGGCCCAATGGCACGCTCCGTCCTCGATTGCGCAATTCTGCTCGACGCGCTCGCCGGGCACGATCCGCGCGATCCCGAGTCGCTCGATGCGCCGACGGACGACGGCTGGTCCGGTCCCCTCGCCGAGGGTGGCCGCCCCCTCAGAATTGGGGTCCCGCGGGCCCACTTCTGGGAGGAATTGCCGCCCGATCTCGGGCGCGCCGCCGAAGCGGCGCTTGACGTGTGGCGCGGCCTCGGGTGGGAGGTGCGCGAGGTGGTGCTCCCGCCGATGGCGCCGATCGCCGCCGCCGCGCTCACGGTCCACAATGCGCTGACCGGCGCCGAGTACGGCGGACTGCTCGCTGAGCGGCCGGAGGAGCTCATACCGGAGGTCCGGAAGAAACTCGCCGAGACCCTGGAAATGCCCGCCGCCGACTACATCGCGGCCCTCCGTACCTGCAAGGGGTTCGGCGTGTCTCTGGCGGAGGTGCTCAGCGAGGTGGACATCCTGGTCACGCCGACCATATCCCGGACTGCACCGAGGATGGCGCCGGATGGCGCGCTCCTGGAGCCGCTCGCGGGGGACAATTTCCGCGGGGTCTTCAACCTGCCCGGAGTCCCAGCGATGTCGATCCCATGCGGCTTCGACGACCGCGCGCTTCCCGTCGGCCTCCAGATCGTCGGGCCGCGCCTGGGCGAGGCGGCCGTGCTGGCCGCCGGGCATGCGTTCCAGTGCGCCACAGACTGGCATCGCCGCCGTCCGCCGATCGCCTCAGGCACGTGAGACCGTGGGAGCCCTCCTAGCCTCACTTCGAGGTCTGCATCGGGCGAAGGTAGCGAGTACAGAGTTAGTGGGGCAGATCGAGGGCCAGCAGGGCGGCGCTGACGATGCTCTCGGCGTCGATCGCGTAGTGGCGGTAGAGGTCGGCGCGTGAGCCGGACTGGCCGAACTCGTCGACGCCGAGCGGCATCACCGGGGCGCCGAAGGCGCTGCCGAGGAAGGCCAGGGCGTGCGAGGCGCTGTCGTGGACCGTCACGATCGGGGCCCGGCGCTCGTCGGGGGGGATCAGCTCGCCGAGGTGGCCGACGTCGGCGCCGACCGTCCCCTGCCGCAGATGCTGGCGGCGCGCCTCGGTCAGCCCCCGATAGAGCAAGCCCGGGCTGGTCAGGTTGAGGACGTTAGCGGCGACGCCCTCCTCGTGGAGGGTCCGCGCCGCTGCGACTGCCTCGGGGATCATCGCCCCCGCGACGGCGATCTGGATAGCGTACTCGCCCGATAGCTCCGGGGCGTCGACCCGACGGTCGATCAGGCGGTAGCCGCCGGCCAGGACCTGGCGGCGGAGCGTCTCCTCGCCGAGGCGGGCGAGCACGGGCTCGAGCAGCGCCTGGTCGATCGCCTTGGTCGACAGCCGCAGGTAGGTCGAACGGCCGTGCTCGCGGTCGGCGCACTCGCGGAGGGCCCGTAGCAGGGTCCACTCGACCTCGCGGCCGAAGCACGGCTCGTAGAAGAGGAGGTTCGGCAGCTCGATCCCCAGCGACGGCGTGACCGTCGACTGGTGGGCCCCGCCCTCCGGGCTGAGGCTGATGCCCGAGGGTGTCCCGACCAGGACCATCTTGGCCTCGTTGTAGAGGCCGTAGATCAGGGCGTCGAGGCCGCGGCAGACGAACGGGTCGTAGACCGTCCCGATCGGAAACAGGTGCTGACCGCACAGCTCGTACGACATCCCGAGCTGGCCCAGCATCATGAACAGGTTCATCTCGGAGATGCCGAACTCGAAGTGCTGGCCGCTGGGCCCCGGCTCCCAGCGGAGGAGGCGCGGCCCCTCCTCGGCCTCGTGGATCGGGTGGGTGTCGGGCGCGAAGACGCCGACGCGGTTGATCCAGCCGCCCAGGCTGGTCGAGACCGCGACGTCCGGCGCAACGGTGACGAGCCGCTCCCCGAGCCCGGGCGCTCGCGCCAGCTCGGTCAGCAGGCGGCCGAGGGCGTCCTGGGAGGAGCTCTTCGGGAGGGGCCGGACGTCGAGTGCCTCGGGCACCGCCGCGACGGCGACCGGCGGGTCGGCGGCCGGTCGGTCCTCGCCCTCGAGTCGTCGCGCCGATGTCGCGCACAGCAGGGCCTCCGGCGAGTCCTCCGGGAAGCGGTCCCACTCCCCGCCGTCGGGGATCTCGAGCTCCTCGCGCAGCGCGACCATCTGCTCGGCCGTCAGGAGCTGCGAGTGATTGAGGGGGTGGCCGGCGATCGGGAGGCCCCAGCCCTTGATGGTGTAGGCGAAGACGACCGTCGGGGCGTCGGTGACCGCCTTGGCCTCGGCAAAGGCGTCGAGCAGCACGGCCAGATCGTGACCGCCGAGGTCGGCCAGCAGGCCGGGCAGCTCGTCGTCCGGCACGTCCTCGACTGCTCGGGCGACCGCCTCCGGCTCTGGACCGGCCAGCACCAGCCGCCCGCGGCACTCCTCACCAGACAGCCGGATCAGGCTCTGATACTCCTCATTGCTCATGTCGTCGATCCGCCGCCGGAGGGCGTCGCCGCCCGGTCGGGTGAACGCCTCCTCCAGCCGGCGGCCGTACTTGCAGTCGATGACGTGCCAGTGGCTTTCGCGGAAGAGGGCCTTGAGCTGGGCCGCCCGGATGCCGGGGACGACCCGGTCCAGACTCTGGCGGTTCAGGTCGACGATCCAAAGGAGGTTGCCCAGGCTGCGCAGGTAGTCCTCGGTGGCCGCCTCCCAGACGTTGCCCTCGTCCAGCTCGGCGTCGCCCAGGATCGCGATGAAGCGCTTCGAGGTCACGCTGCCGAAGTGCAGCTCGGCGTAGCGGTGGATCAGCGCGGCGAAGGCCGGCGCCACCGCCCCGAGTCCGACCGAGCCTGTCGAGAAGTCGATCTGCCCGCGGTCCGGGTCCTTGGCCTTGCTGGGATAAGCCTGGATGCCCTTGTAGACCCGCAGCTCGGTGAGGTACTGCTGCTCGAGGTTGCCCAGAAGGTACTGGACCGCGTGAAAGGCCGGCGAGCCGTGCGGCTTGACCGAGACGCGGTCGCCGGCTTGGAGCTCGCTAAAGTACAGGGCGGTCAGGATCGAGACGATCGACGACGAGGATGCCTGGTGGCCGCCGATCTTCGAGCCGTCCGGGTTCGGCCGGACGTGATTGGCGTAATGGACCATGTTGGTCGCCAGCCAGAGCACCCGCCGCTGAATCGACTCGAGCACCGCCAGCTCCTTGCCGGCCGCGCCGCTCGCCTTCGCCGCCTCAATCGTCGTGACCATACCTGCCTCCGCTCGGTGGCTTTCCCTCGATTCTAGCCGAATCGATCGGCAGGCCACGGTTCGACCATCGAGCAGGCATCGTCAGCGCCGACCCGGCCGCTCCGGGCCTTGGGGGCGACCACCCGAGGCCCTCGTCGAGCCGCCGACGCCGACAGTCCCACCCTCCCGCCTGCCGCTCAGCCGAGAAGGTCGGCGACGGCGATCTCGCGGTCCGGGAAGGCAAGCGGGGCGATCCGCTCGCCGCGCCGTGCCGCCCGGGCCAGGCGGTAGCCGTCCGGCGTCGGCTCGCGGTGGACGTGCAGCACGTCGTGCGGGAGGTCGACCAGCCAGGTCTCGACGATGCCGGCCCGCGCGTACAGCGGCAGCTTGACCCGCCGATCCACTGCCAGGGACGTGTCCGCCACCTCGACGACCAGGAGGACGTCTGCCGGCGTGGGCAGCGCGAGGCGGTACGAGTCCGCCCGCGGGCGCAACAGGACGAGATCCGGCTCTGGCTCGCTGTATTCGCCCAGGCGGACCGGATTCTGGACCGAGACCTCGGCGAGATCGCCGTACTGACGCGCCAAGCGTCCGGTGAAACGGATGACCGACCCGACGTGGGTGGGTCCGATCGGCACCATCTCGACGATCTCCCCGTCAATCAGCTCGACGCGGTCGTCCTCCCCCAGGATGCCCACTCGAGCCATCCAATGGTACTCGTCGACCGTGAATCGACGCCTGGTGAGCGCTACCGCCATCGTTCGCCTCGCGCCATCATTATAGCGACGTCAGGCGCCGGGGAACGGCCGGCGAGTGACCCCCGAGAGCTCGTTCCAGGCCAAAGCGACCCGCGACGCGGGCCCGGCCGGCGTTGATCCGGGTAGTGTGACGTGGCATGCTGGAGCCCGACGGAATCGACCGAGCGATCCATTGGCGTGCCGAGGCGAGGTGCGAACGATGCCCAAGCCGGCCCGCTCGACGGTCACCCTGCTCTTCAGCGACGTCGAGGGCTCGACGCGGCTGATCCAGGCGCTGGGCGAGCGCTACTCGTCCGTGCTCGAGGAGCACCGGCGGCTGCCGCGGGCGGCCTTCAGAGAGCGGGGCGGGCAAGAGGTCGGCACCCAGGGCGACTCGTTCTTCGTCGTCTTCCCGCGCGCGGTCAACGCGGCCCTGGCCGGGCAGCGGGCGCTGGCCGCGCACCGCTGGTCGGCGCGGGAGACCCCGATGCCTTCCTGATCGGGCTTTCCACTTCCTAGTCCGGCAGCAGCCCGAGGCGGCGCAAGAGGTCGAGCGCGTTCGGCAGCGGGTCCTGCCAGAGCCACTCGATGTCGAGCCGGAGGCCGCCGAGCGCTCGGCTGTGGTAGACCCCACTCCGACCGCCGAGCACCAGGCGATACCGACCGTCCGGCCCGAGCTGGTAGAAATCCGCCCTCTGGTAGAGCGGGTCGAGCAGCCAGTACTCCGGGATGCCAGCTTGCTCGTATTCCCTCAACTTCTCCTCGCGGTCGCGCTCGTCGCTGTCCGGCGAAACGATCTCGATCACGAGGTCGGCCGGACCGTCGACGTAAGTTGGGCGGATTCGGTCGAGGTGCTCACGGGCGACGAAGAGGAGGTCCGGCACGCGCCCGCTCGGGCGGTGCGGCAGGCGCATGAGAAAGGTCTCCACGTGGAGTTCGCCAAGCCCCTTCTGGTCGATCCAGATGCCGAGCACCTGGGTCAAGAAGATCAGGAGCCGCTGATCACGGCGAGACGTCGGCGACATGCTCCGGACTTCTCCGTCTACCCACTCGGCGAGGGTCTCACCGTCGCACCAGGCGAGGAACTCCTCGAAGCTCAGGCGCTCTGAAGGCGGCTGACGACCGAAAACCACCAGGTCAAGAGGCGTGCTCATCGCGGTCTCCCCGTGGGTAGCTTACCGCACCGGGCCGCCTCCCGGCGCGGACGGTAGACGCTCGTTCGTCGCCCGCGCCGTCGACGCGCCCGCCTACGACGCGCGGCCGCCGATGCGCCGGACGATTCACTTTGCCGGCGGCCACCACCAGCCTCGAGCCCGTCGACCGATCGACTGCTGGGGCTGACCCATCGGAAAGAGGAGATCGCGGCGCTCGTCGCGCGCGGGCTGACCAGCCGAGAGATCGCCGAGGCGTTGGTGATCTCACCGCGGACGGCCGACACGCACGTCGACAACATCCGAACCAAGCTCGGGCTCCAATCACGCGCCCAGCTCGCAGCCTGGGTGGTCGAGCACCGCCTCGCCGGGGAAGAGCGCGGATAGCCGAGGCCACCGTTCGGACGGCGTCCACGGCCGGGCAAAAATCCGGGATAGCCGCCTGCGACGGTCGATCCGTGGATCCGCGTGGCTTGCCGAACGTCGCGCCGTGCCTGTGAGCGGTCGGCAAGCATGCGGGGCCGCTCAGCCGAGCAGGTCGGCGACGGCGATCTCCCGGTCGGGGAAGGCGAGTGGGGCGATCCGCTCGCCGCGCCGCGCCGTCCGCGCCAGCCGATGGCCATCCGCCGTTGGCTCGCGGTGGACATGGACGACGTGGTGCGGGAGGTCGACCAGCCAGACCTCGACGATGCCGGCCTGCGCATAGCGAAGCAGCTTGATCCGCCGGTCGGCCGCCAGCGACGTGTCCGCCACCTCGACGACGAGG
>JACCZL010000473.1 GCA_013695975.1 Chloroflexota bacterium | reverse complement strand
GAGGGCGGCTCGTGACGCTCAATCCAGTCCACGTCGCGCCAGGCGCCCGCTCGACGCGCACCGAGGGACCGGACGGCAACGACGGAGGAGCGCTCGCCTGCGAGCGTCTGGGTGTTGGCGTGCTTGCCAACCTGCTGGAGGCGTCACTCGACGGCATCGTCGTCGTCGACAGCGAGCGGCGCTTCGTATACGCCAACCCGGCCGCGTGCGAGATCCTCGGCTACTCGCGCGAGGAGCTGCTTGGCCGGGATTTCCTGGACAACTTCCCGCCCCGCCAGCACCAGGCGGTGTTGCGGCGCTTCGCCTCGCTGATGGCGGGCGAATCGCGTCGCGAGCTGTCGATCATCCTGCGGCCGGATGGCGAGGAGCGGGAGTGCGAGACGGCCCGGATGCACCTCGGCGGAAACGGGAAGCCGCTGGTGGCGGCGATCTTTCGCGACGTGACCGACGCCCGCCGGTTGGCGGGCCAGGCCGCTGCGCTCGGGCAGGTCGCCGCGAGCGTCGCCAGCGCCGGCTCGCTCGAGGCGACCCTCGCTGCCCTCGCCGCCAGCGTCGTCGGGGCCACCCGAGCCGTCGCCTGTTCGGTCGTCCTCCTCAACGGCGAAAGCGACACGTTCCGCGTGGTCGGGTCGCACGGTTTGCCGGACGGGTATGCGGACGCGATGCTGGCGGCGAGTCGGGGCGGTGCCCAATCGTACGCCACCCGCGCCTTTCCCTCGCCGCGCCCGCTGGTCGTCCCCGACGCTCGCCAGGAGCTCCTCGCGAGCCCGCGCCACGCTCCCGTTCACCCGTTCCTGCGCCAGGCCGCCTGGGAGGCGATGGTCGTGGCGCCGCTGCGCTACCACGGCCGCGGCCTCGGGGCTGTCAACGCCTACTACCTGCCGGACCGTCCGCCCGGCAAGGACGAAGTGGCCCTGCTGGCGGCGATCGCCGATCAGGCCGCGGTGGCCGTGGAAAACGCCCGCCTGCGGGCTCAGGCCGAACAGCGACTGCGCGGGCTCGAGGCCCTCTACCGCGCCGACGAGGAGCTCTACCGCTCGCTGCACCTCGACCACGTCCTGCGAGCCCTGGTCGACGTCGCCACGGACATCCTCCAGGCCGACAAGACGGCGGTGCTGGTCTGGGACGCGCGGCACGAGCGCCTGGTGATGGGAGCGTCGCGGGGCTTCCTCCCCGAGACTGTCGAGCGAGTGGCCTTCAGACTGGGTGAAGGGGTGGTTGGGAAGGTGGCCGAGAGCGGTGAGCCGCTCACGTCCGAGGATGCCAGGGGTGACCCGAGGATCCCGCCGAACATTCGGGCGATCGTCGATCCCGAGGAGATCCGCTCGTTGATCTCGGCCCCGATCACGGTAGACGGGCAGGTTTTCGGCGTCTTCAGCGTGAACTACAGTCAGCCGCGCTCGTTCGGCGTCGAGGAGCAGCGGGTACTGGTGGCCCTCGCCCAGCGGGCAGGCATGGCCATCGAGAACGCCCGCCTCTTCGAGCAGGCGCAGCAGGCGGCGGCGCTCGGGGAGCGCCAGCGGCTGGCCCGTGAGCTGCACGACTCGGTCTCCCAGGCCCTCTACGGCATCGCCCTCGGCGCCCGCACCGCCCGCACTCTCCTCGACCGCGACCCGGGCCGCGTTGCCGAGCCGCTCGACTACGTCCTCTCGCTGGCCGAGGCCGGGCTGGCCGAAATGCGGGCGCTGATCTTCGAGCTGCGCCCGGAATCGCTCGAAGCCGAGGGGCTGGTCGCCGCGCTGGACAAGCAAGCAGCGGCGATCAGGTCGCGCCACGGGATCGAGGTCGAGACAATGCTGTGCGAGGAGCCGGACGTACCGCTCGAGTTGAAGGAGCCGCTCTACCGGATCGCCCAGGAGGCACTCCACAATACCGTCAAGCACGCCCGCGCGAGCCGCGCGGGCATCCGGCTGGAGTGCGGCTCGGAGCGGATCGTCATCGAGATCAGCGATGACGGGATCGGCTTCGACTCGACCGGCCAGTTCCCCGGTCACCTCGGGCTCAAGTCGATGCGCGAACGGGTGGCAGCCTTCGGGGGCGCCATCGACGTCCAGAGCGCGCCCGGCGATGGTGTCCGGGTGCGCGCCGAAGTACCGCGCCAGCGAGCCTAACGCGCTAGCGCTCCCCCGAAAGTAGGGGATCCCGCTCCACCCGACGCGCGATGTGGAGGGCTGGCGGCTCGCGCGATGATAGGCCTGTAGCCGACGCATCGCCGACGGCGCGCAATCCCCGCCACGAGGTTCGGCGGGGCAGTCGAAAGGAGGCCGCCGATGTTGCCGTACTCGCACCACCATGAGCTCGCCGCGTGCTACCGGCAGGATCGCCTGCGGGAGGCGCAGGCCGCTCGCCTGGCGCAGCAGGCATCGGACCACCGTCCGTGGGTGCAGCGCCTGACGACCATCCTGAGCGGCCTCGCGGCCCGTCGCGATGCTGACCGAAGGTCCGAGCCCGAGCGCGATAGCCCGGAGTGGCGCCGCGAACGCGCACGGCGGGCCCACGAGCGGCGCCTGCGCCTGAGCCGCGGGGAGATTTAGGAAGGGACCAGGCGCTCGGCGTTGCCGCCGAGAATGGCCGCTTCCTCAGACGGATCGAGGCGCCAGGCACGGATTTGGGCGAGGGAGTCTTCGATCGCCACGCCGGCGTTGGGAGCGTCGGTGCCAAACAGGAGCCGATGCTCGAGGCCAGCGATCTGGGCGCGGTCGAGCGGGGCCGGGTCCTGGATGCGGGGCGTGAGGTCGGCGTAAACCGATCTGGTCTGGCGTAGGAGGGCAAGGGTCGCCTCGATCGAGGGCGCTCCACAGTGGGCAACCACGATCCGAGCATCCGGCCAGCGGCGCGCGACCCGTCCGACCGCCTCGATCTCGGTCGGCGTGGTCACACCGTGCATGGCGCTGCCGGCGTGGAGGACGACCGGCTGACCGCCTCTGGACACGCGTGCCCAGAGCGGGTCCAGACGGGGATCATCGGGCTGGTGGCCCCCGACCGAGCAGTGGAGCTTGAGCAGTCGGAGCCCGAGCTCGTCAAGGGCCTCGTCCAGGACCGCCTGGACATCGTCGTCTGGATGGACGGTGGCGCCGGGGACGACGACCGGATCGGCCGCGTAGGTCTCGGCCATCCAGCGGTTGAGTTTGCTCGCGGCGCCGGCCTGGCGGACGTAGGGAAGGTTCCAGCAGCGCTCGATGCCGGCGGCGAGGACGCGCTCGCGCGCCGCGATAGGCTCCCACGGGTAGAGCATGACGTCGGCCCCGGTGATGCGTTCGGCGAAGAACCGACGGATCGCCGCGTTGAGCCGCTCCGGCAGGAGGTGGGTGTGGGCGTCGACGATCATCCGCGTCCGCGGACCGACTGCCGGTCGGGAAGAACCAGATAGGTCCACCAGTTGTCGTGGACGCCGTCGGTCTGGCCGGCGGACCTCGGCAAGTGCGCCAGCCACCACTTGTGATGGGCGCGGATGTCGCCGCCGCCCCATTCCCGGCCATCAACCGGGCGCTTCTCGCGGGCGCCGTTGGGATAGACGGGCCAGGCGTCGCAGTCGCTCAGCACCGACCGCGGGTTGCCCCAATCGTAGTCGCGCTCGCTATTTGGGGCGAAGTGGACGTTGCCGCAGCCGGCTTGGCCGGGCCGCACCAGGTCGTAGGCCGTGAAGTGGTCCCAGGCGTGGTTCTCCGACCCGCCCCAATCCCGCCAGCTCCCGAAGGCGTGGGTCAGCATCGACTCGGCTCGATGGCCGAAGTTCTCGAGCATCTCGCCGACCCCGCGCTCATAGCTGAAGCCCATGGCGATGAACCGGCGATCGCACGAGGGCAACTGGAGCGGCTCCGAGTTGCAGTAAAAGGCGCCGCGCCCGATCATGTGCGACTCCCAGAACCCGCCGTAAGGCGGGGCCCAGACCCAGAGCTCGTCCAACTCGCCGGCCTCGACCCGGCCCACCATGTCGGCCTCGCGCAGGACCGCCTCGTAGTCGACGGCGTCTGGCTGGTGCCAGCCCGTGCTCGCGCGCCAGCAGCGCAGATACGACTCTTCGTCGTAACAAAAACCGTCGGCCTTGCGCGGGAAGCCGTCGACCCGCCGAGTCTCGACGATCTCGTACTGGAGATAACTTCCGCTGACCATGGCCAGATCCTCGACGTAGGCCCGGGTCAGCGGCTCGGGGTCGTTGTAGCCGCAGACCTCGATCAGGCTCTTGCCGCCGCACGAGTGCATCGTCGGGTTGTATACCAGGACCAGCACGCGAGGTCGGACGGTCCGCGGATGGCCGGCCTCGTCATCGGCTGATGCGACGGCGGTGGCGTGGCCACGGGATACCGATCGCTCGGGGAGGGCGCCGCGACCGGTCATGCTGAGCGCAGCGAACAATCTCGTGGTGCGGCGCACGAGATCCTTCGCCGCGCTCAGCATGACAGCCGGAAGCTCGCCGAACATGACTGATCATGGTAGCGTACGCCTGACCACATCGAGGAGGACTGACATGGGGATCATTCGCCACAGCGACGGGACGGTAGACTGGCCGATGCCGGGCATGCAGCGAGTCACGATCGTCGAGCGGAAAACCGGGGCCGGGGCGCTGACGACGCGGATCGTCACGCTCGACCCGGGCGTCGAGATGGTGCCGCACTGGCACAAGGTCGAAGAAGCGATGATGGTGCTCGAGGGCGAGGGCAAGGCGATCCTCGGCGACGAGGTCCACGACATCAAAGCCGGCGAGACGCTGCTCGGTCCGGCCGGCATCAAGCACGGCTTGATCAACACCGGCGCTGGACCGCTGATCGTCGCGGTCGCGTTTCCGGCCGTCGAGGTCGAGGTCTTCACCGATTAGCCGGCCGGCGTCCCTACTGCTTGAGCGCCCCCGCCGTCAGGCCCTCGATGAACTGTTGCTGGAAGATGAAGTACAGCACCAGGACCGGCAGCGAGAAGAGGACCAGACCAGCCGCGAGGAGGGGGTAGTTGCCGTAGAACTCGGTCGAGATGAGCGAGTAGATGCCCGTCGGCAGGGTGCGACGGGACTCTTCGGTGATGAAGGTCAGGGCGAAGAGGAACTCGTTCCAGTTCTGGAGAAACAGGAAGATCGAGATCGTCGCCAGGGCCGGGCGGGTCAGCGGGAGCATGATGGTCGCAAAGATCCGCAGGTCGCCGGCGCCGTCGATCCGGGCTGCCTCTTCGAGCTCGCGGGGCAGCTCCTCGAAGAAGCCCTTCATGATGTAGGTACCGAAGGCCAGGCCGAAGCCGGTGTATGGCCCGATCAGGGCCAACGGAGTGTTCAGGAGCCCGAGCGTCTTCAGGTTGGCGAAGAGCGGAATCAGCGCGATCTGGAGGGGGATCGTCAGCCCGACCAGGATCAGGGCGTAGACGATCCGTTTGCCGAAGAACTCAATGCGGCCGAGCCCGTAGCCGGCGAGCGCCGAGATCGCGACGGTGATGGCGGTCGAGATGCCCGAGATGTAGATGCTGTTCCAGTAGAGCTGACCGATCCGGGTGACGATCCATGCCTGGGGATAATTCTCAGGATGGATCGGCCAGGCCAGAACCCGGCCGCCAAAGATCTGGGGCGTGTCCATCAGCGACAGGCTGATCAGGTAGAGGCCGGGGCCAATCGAGAGGATCAGGGCGATCAGCAACACCGCCCAGACCCCGCCGGACTCCAGCCAGCGGGTCGGCCGGCGGGTCTGGGCCGTGGCCTGGGCGGGACGGGCGGCCGCGTCGAGCGCAGTCACCGGATCACTCCCTGAGCAGCAGGGTCTGAAGGCGGGCGGTGCCCATGATGACGACCACCATGATGACGGCGATCGCCGAGGCCGTGCCCATGTCGTTGAGCTCGAAGGCCTGGCGGTACAGGAGCGTCGCGAAGACCTCCGTCGAGTAGGTCGGCCCGCCGCGGGTCAGAATAAAGATCAGGTCAAAGACCTTGAGCCCAGAGATGATCGATAGCATCGCCGTGATCGCCAGGATCGGGCGCATCAGCGGCGTGATCACCTTGAGGACAAGCTGCCAGCGATCCGCTCCATCGACCCGCGCCGCCTCGAGCACCTCGTGCGGGAGCCCCTGGAGCCCGGCCAGCAGGATGACCAGGCTGAAGCCGACGTTCTTCCAGATCGAGATGGCGATCACGACGGGGAGCGCGGTGGAGGTATCGCCGAGCCAGGGGCGGGTGAGGACGCCGAGCCCGACCTCGCGCAGGGAGGTGTTGAGCAGGCCGGCGTTGGCCTCGAAGATCCGCTGGAAGAGGATCGTCACGACGATCAGCGAGAGGACGACCGGGACAAAGAAGAGCGTTCGCAGGAGCGAGCGCCCGCGCAGCTCGCGGTTGAGGAGGAGCGCCAGGGCAAAGCCGATGCCGACCTCGAACGGCGTCCGCGCGACGACGAAGACGACTGAGTTGACCGCGGACTTCCAGAAGATCTCATCCTGGGCCAG
>JACCZL010000429.1 GCA_013695975.1 Chloroflexota bacterium | reverse complement strand
AGCAGCTCGAGCTCGTTCAGCGCTCCGAGGTGGCCGATCCGGAACACTCGGCCCTTGATCCTGGTCAGGCCGACGCCGAGAGCCAGGTTGAAGCGTTCTTGCGCCCGACGGACGACGTCGTCAGAGTGGAAACGATCGGGCATGACCACCGCGGTCAGGCTGTTCGAGTAACGCTGAGGGTCCTCGCACAGGATCTGGAGGTCCCAGGCGCGGACCGCGGCGCGCGCCGCTTCGGCTAGCCGGCGGTGACGCTCGAAGACGTTGTCGAGGCCCTCCTCGAACAGCATGTCGAGAGCCGCGCGCAGGCCGAACAGCAAGAGGGTGGCGGGGGTATAGGGGAAGAAGCCGGCCGCGTTGTCCTTCAAGATCGGTTGCCAGTCGAAGAAGTTGCGCGGACTTCCGCCGCGTTCGCTGGCGTCGAGGGCGCGCGGCCCGACGCAGAGGAACGCCATCCCAGGCGGAAGCATCAGCCCTTTCTGGCTTCCGGTCAGGGCCACGTCGACGCGCCAGTCGTCGAACCGGAAGTCGATGCTCCCGAGCGAGCTGACGGTGTCGACGATCAGGAGCGCGTCGTGGCCTGCCCGGTCGATCGCCTGGCGGATCGTGCCGATGTCGCTGGCTACGCCGGTCGAGGTCTCGTTGTGGACGACCAGGACGGCCTTGAAGGGGGGTGTTCCGCGGTCGCTTTTCAGACGCTCCTCGACGATGTCAGCGGACACGCCCTGGCCCCAGCGGAGCGGCACTTCGTCGACCTGAAAGCCCAGATTGCGGGCGGCCTGCGCGAATCCGACGCTGAAGTGGCCGATGTCAAAGGCGAGCACGCGGTCGCCCGGCGCGAGGGTGTTCACGAGCGCGGCTTCCCAGGCCCCGGTCCCCGAGCTGGGATAGAGGATCGGCTTGCCAGTCGTGGCGCCGAAAACCGTGGCCACGTCGGGCAAGAGCCCGCGGACCAGCTCGCCGAACTCCGGCCCGCGGTGGTCGATGACTGGCCGATCCATCGCCCGCAGGACCCGCTCAGGCACGTTGGTAGGTCCCGGAATCTGCAGGAATGCGCGACCGCTCACGACGTCACCTCACTAAGCCGGCGCCTCTGGAGGGTGGCTGGGGCCGCCCTGGCTTGCTCGTCGGCAGCTACCATCAGGATACGCCCGCGACTTGGAGGATGCCAAGCCGCGTCGCGGGCTGGGTGGGCCGGGTGAGAGTTTGATGAAACGGCGAGCCGAGTCCACGCGAATTGACGGGTTCCGCGTATAATCGAACCGGAGCTCGTCGCAGCGAGCTACCTCGGAGGAGGACACCGAGACGTGCGCGACATGAACTACTCCTACGACCGGCCGATGGAGCGCTCGGTTCCGGGCACCCTGGTCGGGCAGGTCATGGGCCTGCTGGCGTTCTCGATGCTGTTCACGGCGGGCGGCGCCGTCGTCGGCCGAATGCTCGGGCCGGGCGGGATGCTCATCTCGATCGTCGGCTCGATTGGCTGTCTGATCGCGCTCTGGTTCCTGAAGACCAAGCCCGTGGTCAACCTGGGGCTGTTCTACGCCTTCAGCGTCTTCGAGGGCATGGCCCTCGGCTTGATTATCGACTCCTATGTCGCCCGCGGCCTGGGCAGCGTCGTCATCAACGCCGCCACCACGACGGCCGGACTGACCCTGGCGCTCGGGGCGTACGCCTGGACGACCAAGCGTGATCTCAGCGGGATGGGCGGCTACTTGATGGCCGGGCTGCTCGCGGTGATCCTGGCCGGACTGGTCGGCATCTTCATCCAGTCGACGATGTTTCACTTTATCGTGTCGGCCGCGACGGCGATGCTCTTCTCGGGGTACGTGATGTACGACATCCAGCGGCTCAAGTACGCCGAGGGTGGCTCAGGTGACGCGATCCTGATGGCCGTGTCGATCTACCTTAGCGTCTTCAACCTCTTCCTGGCCATCCTCCGCATCTTCGGTTTCCTGAGCAGCAGCGACGAGTAGGCGGTGAGCGGTAGGCGGTGGACAGGCCGGGTCGTTCCAGCCGTCTACCGCCTACCCGCGCAGCATCTCCTGCCGCACCAGGCTGAACGGTAGGGTGCCGCTGGCGAGCAGGCGGTCGTGGAACGCTCGGGGCGAGAGGCTTGCCAGCTCGTCTCGGAGCGCCAGGATCTGCTCTTTGCCGATCGCGTAGGTCATTGGCTGGGTCGGCGTGGTGCAGTAGCGCCGAACCTCGCCTTCGGCCTGGGCCCGGGCGAGGTGGGCGCCTTCGACCAGCAGCGTGACGGCCTCGTCGGGCGTCATCGTGCCGGTGTGGAGGCTCGGATCGATCACGACCCGAGCGCTCCGCCAGAGCTGGTCCTTGAGCTGGAAGAGTCGAAGCCGCCAGTCGCGGTAGTAGCCGTGCTCGCCGAGGAGCTGCTCGCAGTAGAAGGCCCAGCCCTCGGCGAAGAGATCGCTCGAGGCGTGTTTGCGCACGAACGAGGGATGCGCGTTGGCGCGGACGAGCTGCAGGTGGTGGCCCGGAAATCCTTCGTGCAGCGCGGTCAGCGGTAAGCTTCCCCAGCAGTGCTCCTGGAGCTGGGCGATCTGCTGCTCACTCGGGGCTGAGCGATCGATCGGGGTCACCCAGAATTGGCCGCGCTGGTCGGCCTCGAATGGCGCCGGCGCCAGGTAGGCGGCGTAGGGGATGACCGCGCGCTCGAATGGCGGAGTGTCGACGACCTCGAGCTGCTCCCCGTCCGGGATGGTCACCAGCTCTCGCTCCTCGACGAAGGCTCTGAGGCGGGCCAGCTCATCGCGGTAGGCGTCGAGCAGACCATCGGCCGTCGGGTGGTCGGCACGGGCCTCCTCGACGAGGTCGGGCCAATCGCGGCCCGGCGCGATCTCGGCCGCCAGCTCCTGAAGCTGGGCGAGGGTGTCCTCGAAGAGCCGCCGACCGGTTGCCGCCAGCTCATCGGTCGTGATGTCGAGCATGTGCCAGTCGCGCAAGCGCTCCTCGAACAGTGCGCGCCCGATCGCAAACTCACCCCCGGCGGTCGGCGCAACCTCCGCTGCCAGGTACTCGGCGTACTCGTCGAACTGTGCCCCGCCCCGCTCCGCTGCCGTGAGGAGGGCATCGCGGATGTCTGGGGCTTGCTCGGCTAGCGTCGGGATGACCTGGCGGACGAAGGTGGCGCCACCTCGGGCTGCGTGGATGGCGGCGTCGACAAAGACGGCAGGCTGATTCGTCACGTTGATCCGCCCCGCGTCGAGCAGGTCGCCGAGGCGTTCGAGCCGCCCCAGGGCCGAGGCCGCGCGCTGCTCGACGGGCGCGTACTCCCGCGTGGTCAGCAGGAGCAGTCCGAAGAGCGGCTCCTGCACATAAGAGGCCGGGTTCCGCTGCCAGTCGGCGACCTTGCCAAGCGACCAGAGCTCTGACCGCAAGCGTGCGGCGACGACCTGATAGTCGACCGCGAGCTCTGGCGGCAGCTCGTCCGGCGGGATCGAGGCGAAGCGGTCGGTGTAGTCCCGGAGCACCCCGATCCGCTCCTGGGCCCCCTCGGCGCTGGCATCCCCGAGCTGGTCGTCATAGGCATGAATCCCGAGCCAGGATGCCTCGACCGGATTGAGCCGGTACCAGATGTCGAAGAACTCCTGTGCCAGGGCCTCGAAGTCGTCACGGATCGCCAAGGGAGCCTCCTCTCGGTCCGACGCCCCGC
>JACCZL010000427.1 GCA_013695975.1 Chloroflexota bacterium | reverse complement strand
CCGTAGGGGCAGCGGTAGCAGTCGGGTGGGTGGACGTGGAGGAAGCCACCCAGGAGCGGCTCGAACACCGACTTGCGCTCCCAGCCACCACCGGCGGACAGGGCGCCCATCGTCCCGCCGTGGTAGGCCCCGTACTTGGCGATCACCTTGTACTTGCGAGGATGGCCGGTCTGCTGGTGGTACTGGCGGGCCATCTTCATCGCCGCCTCGGTCGCCTCCGAGCCGCCGGACAGGAGCTTGACCGCGCCGAAGCCGGGCGGCGCGAAGTCGAGCAGCGCTCGGGACAGCTCGATCGCGACCGTATTGGTGCCGTGGAGGGGCGGGGCGAAGGCGAGCTTCTGGAGCTGCGCCGTCATCGCTTCGACGATCGCCCGGTTGCCGTGGCCGAGGCTGACGGTGAAGACGCCGGCCAGGCCGTCGATGTACTCGCGCCCGTCGACGTCGCGGATCCGGATCCCGTCCGCCTCGGCGACGATGAAGGGGTCGCGGGCGAACTCCTCCATCTGCATGAAGTCGAGCACGAGGCCGGAGACGTCGTAGCTCTGGGTGGCGTCGAGCATGGTCAGGCCCCCTTTCCCGTCGGGTCGCCGAATCGATGGACCCGAGTGGGACACTGTAGGCTACCAGGCACCCGCCCGCAATCGCCGATTCAGGGCTCGAGGCCGAGCAGTGCCAGGCTGTCGCGATTGACGATCCGATCGAGGGCATCTTCGGGGACGCGCGGCAGCGCCGTGCCCTCCACGATGCTGTTCACCGAGAGGAGCCCGTCGATCGTTTCGCGGGGTGTGGCGACTGGGAAGTCGCTGCCGAGCAGGAGCTTGTCCAGCACGTTCCACTCGGTCGCCAGGCGGAGGGCCTGGTATTGCGACCAGGGTCGATAGAACTGGGCCGAGACGTCGGCGTACACGTGGGGGTGCTTGCGGATCACGGCGAACGTGTCGACGTGCCAGGGGTGGCCGAGATGCGCCATCACGATCCGCAGCTCCGGAAAGGCGATCGCCACCTCGTCCATCACCAGCGGATGGGCATAGCGGAGCGGCGCCGTTCGCATCGGCGAGGTTCCCTGGTGGAACAGGATCGGCAGGCCCAGTCGCTGGGCCGTCTCGAACACCCGAAAGGCGGGCTCGCCGAGCGGGTCGAAATCCTGATAGTTCGGCCCCAGCTTGATGCCCTTCAGGCCCAGGTCGTGGACGCAGCGCTCCATCTCCTCGACGACGCCGACCTCGTCCGGGTGGACCGACATGAACCCGATCAGCTTGTCCGGGTAGGCTCGCGCGAATGCCGCTGCTTCGTCGTTGACGTTCCCCGCGTACCGGATCCCGAAGCCCTCGCGACCGGCCGGCGTAGCCCCGCCCTTCAGGCGGATCCCGAAGACGCATGCGCGATCGACCGGCTCCATCGCCGCGAGGTAGTCATCCCAGCTCACGGCCACTTGGACCACCCGATCCGGCCGCCAGAGCGCGTTCGGCTGCCGCTCGGACTCGGGCACCGGGTGGCGGTGCGTCGGCGTATGGGTGTGGATGTCGACGATCACTTTGTGTGCTCCCTCTTGCCCCTGGTCCCCCGCCCTTACCCTTTCAGGGCCCCGCCGGTCAGGCCGCTCACGATGTAGCGCTGCATCAGGAAGTAGAAGACCATCGGCGGGATCGTGAAGATCGCCGTGGCGGCGAAGACCAGCTCGACGGGGGTGGCCAGCTCGCCGATGAAGGATGCCAGCCCGACGGTCGCCGGGCGCAGGCTGGCCGTCGTGATGAAGGTCGAGGCGAACAGGTACTCGTTCCAGCCGTCGAAGAAGCCAATCACGCTGATGGTGACCAGCGCGGGAGCCGAGAGCGGCAGGATGATCCGCGCCAGGACGCCGAGCGGCCCGCACCCGTCGACCAGGGCGGCCTCGCGCACCTCGCGCGGGATCGTGTCGAAGAAGCCCTTCAAGATCCACACCGTGACCGGCAGGATGAACGCCGTGTCGGCCAGGATCAGCCCCTGCAAGGTGTCGAGTAGGCCGAGCTGGCGGAAGATGACGAAGACCGGGATGACCACCAGGGCCTCAGGCAGCATCTGGGCCCCGAGCAGCGAGAAGCCGAACAGCGACTTCCCACGCCACTCGAAGCTCGAGAGGGCGTAGGCCCCGAAGATCGAAAGAGCCAGGCAGAGCGCCGTCACCCCGACCGACACGATCGTCGTGTTGCGGAGCCAGGTCGCGATCGGAATCGTCTGGAACAGCTCGACGTACACCTCCCAGCGGACCTCCTCCGGCAAAAAGGCCGGCGGGTAGGTGATGGTGTAGCGGGTCGGCCGCAGTGAGGTCACGAACATCCAGTAGACTGGAAACAGCAGCGTCGCGCAGACCGCTAGAACGGTGGCGTACAGGGCGAGGCGCCGGGCGAGCCGAATCGGGCGAAACGGGTAAGAACGCCGCGGTGCTGCCCGTGCCGTGATCACGTCGCGGCCTCCCGCCCCCGGCGGAGGGCCGCGAAGTAGGCCGCCGTGATGATGAGCGTCACCACCAGTCCGGCCACGCCCAGCGTCGCGCCGTAGGAGAGCTCGAAGAAGCGGAACGCCGTCTGGTAGACCCGGATCACCAGCGTCTGGGTGCTGTCGGCTGGACCCCCGCCGGTCAGGAGGAAGAGGATCGTGAAGCGGCGAAACGAGAAGATCGTGACCAGCAAGGTCATGATTCCGAGCGTCGGCGCGATACCTGGCAGGGTGACGTAGCGGAAGGCGGCGATCGGGCCGGCCCCGTCGATCCGGGCCGCCTCGTAGAGCTCCGCTTCGACGGTCTGGAGCGCGGTCAGGACCACCAGACTGTAGAAGGGGAAGATCTTCCAGAGGGTCACCGCCAGGACGCTGAACATCGCCAGGCGCGGCTCGCTCAGCCAGGGCAGGTTCTCTGGGATCGGCAGCAGCCACCGCGCGAAGACGTTGAGCACCCCGAACTGCTGGCTGAACATCCACGCCCAGAGCAGCACCGCCGCCACTTCCGGGAAGGCGTATGGCAGCGTGATCGCGGCGCGCGCCCCCGAGCGTCCGAAGAACTTCGCGTTCATCAGCAGCGCCGTCAGCACGGACGCGATTACGGTCGTGACCACCACCAGCGTGGTGTAGATGAACGTCGTCAGCAGCGACCGCCAGAAGCCCGGGTCTCGCAGCATCCGCTCGTAGTTGGCCAGCCCGACCCAGACCGGCGGCGCTCCGCTCAGCAGCTCGGCGCGGGTGAAGCTGGTATAGATCCCCTGGGCGATCGGGTAGAGGACCAGCGCCCCGACGTACAGGACGACTGGCAGCGCCAGCAGATACGGCGTGGCGGCCGGTCGGGGCGTCGGTCGCCGGGTGACGCCGGTCAGGGTGGGGCTGCGCGCGGCCATCGGGTCTCCCTACACCCTGGCGGCCAGCTCCTCCAACCCTTGCTGGGCCTCCTTCATCGCCAGCTCCGGGTCCTTGCCGGCGGTCAGGACCTCCGACACCTTCTGAAGGGCGATCTGGCGGAACTCCGCGATGTTGGCCTCGAACCCCTCGACCGTGCTGATGAAGACCACCCCCTTGGCCGCCTGGAAGCCGCTCGCCCAGTGGAGGTCCTTGACGTACGCCTCGCGGATCCCGCCCTCGTAGGCCGGGATGATGTCGAGGGCTTGCTCGAGCAGCTCCGGCAGGTTGTCCCGATTGAAGATGAACTCCCACCAGAGGCGGGCGGCGTCTTTCTTGTCCGAGCCTGCGTAGATGCCGACGAAGCTGGGGCTGACCACGACCCCGCGGTTCTCCCAGGGCGGCGGCGCGCTGAAGATCTTGGGGTAGATCTCGGGATTTCCCGACCGCAGGATGTTGATGTTGGCCGAGTTGTCGATGTACTGGACGATCTTGCCTTCCCAGGCCATCCGCCGATAGGTCGAGGCGTCGGACCCCTGTGGCGCCGCCTCGTCGTACATCCGCTTGTAGGCTCGAACCGCCTTGAGGACCGGCTCCGACGTCGCCAGCGGTTTCTTGTCCTTGGCCCAGACTCCGCCATACCCCACGACCCAGTGGGTGAGGTCCTGCCACCAGCCGTTCTGCTCCGGCAGGGTGCTGCGACCGGCGTGCCCGAACTGGTCCGGTCGCCTGGTCACCTTCTTGGCGACCTCCATGTACTCCTCGGGCGTGGCTGGCGGCTTGGCGATCCCCTCCTTGTCGTAGAGCTCCTTGTTGTAGATCAGGGCGTACGGGACCTGGGTGGCCACCAGGCCGTGGATCTTGCCGTCCGTCGTCACCAGCCCGTGGGCCGGCTGGAGGAGCTTGTCGCGGACGCCGAGCTTGTCGACGATCGGGTCCATCGGCTCGAGCTGGTTGCTCTTTATCAGGCGGACCGCGATCTCGTCGGAGAAGGACAGCACGTCGGCGTCAAGCTTGCCGCCGGCGACCTGGGTCATGACCTTCTGGAAGTATTCCGAGAAGGGAAAGCCGACCTCCTCGATGCGGACATCGTTCTGGGTTCCGTGGAACTTCTCGACCATCGCCCGCCAGGCGTCGTTTCGCCCCTTCTCCGCCCACCACCAGGTCAGGTATTTGATGGTGACCGGCCCGCCCGGC
>JACCZL010000426.1 GCA_013695975.1 Chloroflexota bacterium | reverse complement strand
CTCGGTGCTGAGACCAGGGCGGAGCTGGCGCGGCTGACCCAGCGCGGCTTCGAGTCATAGCGAACCGCTGGCCTGGTCTGAGGCAGGCTCAGCGCTGGAGCCAGGTCCGGTAGATCTCCTCGAAGAGACGGACGTCGGTCAGGGCGTCCTCGCCGGGGGAGCGGAACGGCGCGCCCGTCCGCAGGCACTCGAGGAAGTGCTCGGCCTCGCGCTTATAGGGCCAGGCCCAGCGCGGCTCGGGCTGGGGGTGGCTGAGTGTGTGGTGGACGCCGGGTAGCCCAGGCACGCCGTCGGGGTGGCACTGGTAGACCTCGACCTCGGCGACCTGGTTGCGAAGCAGCGGCGGCGGGGCAAGGGTGCGGACCCAGCCGCGCTCGAAATACACCTGGGTGTGGTCATCGAGGCGGTGATACCAGAGGTTGCCGGTCTCGAAGAGGCAGCGGACACCGTCGATCTCGAGGGTGACCACGCCGGTGTGGCCGTCGGGGTCGAGGTCGGCGTGACGGACCCGGGCACGGTCGCCAGCGTCGAGGAGGAAGCGCAACAGATCGAGGTTGTGGACGTATTGCTGGAGGTAGTTGACGTAGCTCGGGCCGCGCTCGGGGGGCAGCCAGTCGGGAAGGTTCTCGACGGTCGGGGCCGGCGGCGGAGGCTCGCTCGACCTGGCGAGCGGGACGTCGAGGCCGGCGATCCAGTCGCCGGCGAAGTTGTGGGCGCGGACGTAGGTGAGTGGGCCGGCCGCGCCAGTCCGGCGCCAGTCGGCGACGATGGCGTGGGCCAGCTCGTTGCCGGGGTCGTAGCGCTTCATCATCGCCACCATCAGGCGGGCCCCGCTGGCGCGGGCAGCGGCCAGGATGCGCTCGGCCTGGGCCACCGAGACGGCGAGCGGCTTCTCCATGAAGACGTGCTTGCCGGCCACCAGGCAGTCGCGGGCGATCTCGCCCTGGAGGGCGTACGGCGCTGAGACGGCGACGGCGTCGATTTCGGGGTCGGCGACCAGGGCGTGATGATCGGGGTAGAGCCGCCGAATCCCGTGGCGGGCCGCGACCTGTTCGCCGAGATCGCGCCGGACTTCGGCGAGGGCCAGAAGCCGGCAGCCAGGGAGCGCAGCGAAGTGGGGCAGGTGGACCGACTGGGCGAGAAAGCCGGCCCCGACGTAGCCGAGGCAGATCGGCCGCTCGCTCACGATAGCCGTGCAAGATTGATGTGCACGAATATCAGCACGACCCGCCGGGCTCGTAGGGAGTCCTCAGCTGCGTGAGTGCGTAGCTGATGGCCTGATCGAGGGTCATCGCTCGGCCATCAGCCCAGGCTGAGGCGAACCCCTTCTCGCCCAGCTCGGCGCGGACGCCGCCGACGGCCGACTCGTAGGTGGCGCGCTCGAGGGGCAAGGTCGGCGCGCCGGCGGCATGACGGGCGACTTCCGCTGCCCCGAAAAGCCGGGCCGCCCGCTCAGCGTCGCCACGAGCATGCGCCACGAGCCCCAGGCTATACAGTGCAAATCCGATGCCCCGCGTGTCTTGCAGATCCCGAGACAGCGTGAGGCTCTCCTCGGATACAGCCGCCATGCGCTCGTAGTCTCCCTGGGCGTACGCGACGTGACCACGAAACCCCAGGCTTCGGGCGCTGGTCCACGTATTTCCCGCCTCGCGGGCCGCAGCCAGCGCCTCGTCGAGGAGACCCGCGGCTCGCTCATGGTCGCCCTGCGCATGGACCGTGACCCCGAGGCAGACCAGCGGCCATTGCATGGCTAAGCGATCCCCCAGGTCCCGAAAGACCGTCAGGCTCTCCTCGGATAGCGCCACTGCCCGCTCGTAGTCGCCTCCGTACCAGGCGGCAAAGCCGAGGTGGTTGAGCGCCCAGGCGCTGCCCCAGCAGTCGCCGATGCTTCGAGCCAAAGCCGCGCCCTCCTCCAGCAGGGTCCTGGCCTCGGCCAGATCATGCTGGATGCGTGCCAGGATGCCGGCGCCGATCAGCGCCTTCACCCGAACCGGCGCCGAAGCGGGACCACTCGCCCGCAGCATCCGCTCCAGCCAGCCGCGCCCTTCGCTGGCGGGACCACGGAAATACCAGAACAGGGCCAACGCTCCGGCCAGCCGGAGCCCTCCCTCGTCCCTGCTCGCCTCCGCCTGGAGATGCCCGAGGGCCGCCCGAAGGTTGTCGTATTCTGCCGCCAGGCGCCCGAGCCAGCCCCGCTGTTCGGCGCCGAGGAGCCTCGGCTCTGCGCCTTCGGCCAGCGCCAGATAGTGCGTGGCGTGCCGACGACGGACCTCCCCCGCCTCGGCGCTCGCCTCAAGCTGCTCGAGTCCGTACTCGCGGATCGTCTCGAGCATTCCGAATCGAGACTCGCCGCCGAGCTCCTCCTGCCGCACCAAGCTCTTGGTCACTAGCGACGCCAGACCATCGAGAGCCGAAAGCCCGCCGGGAGACGAGAGTGGGGGGCGCCCGCCACTCTCGTCTCCCGGTTGGCTCTCGGTTCCAATCTCGTCGCAGACGGCTTCCGCCGCCTCCAGGGCGCAGCCTCCCACGAATACGGAAAGGCGACGGAAGAACCGCTGCTCCCGCGCGTCGAGCAGGTCGTAGCTCCAGGCGATCGTCCCACGCAGCGTCCGTTGTCGCGCCGGCAGGTCACGCGCACCGCCGGTCAGCAGCGGGAGGGACGATCGGCCGGTCGCACCGACCAGCCGTGCCAGCATCCCCCGCGGGCTGAGGAGCTGGATCCGAGCGGCGGCTAGCTCGATCGCCAGTGGCAATCCGTCCAGGCGGGCGCAGATCTCGGCCACGTCGGAGGCGTTCTCTTCGGTGACCGCGAAGTCGGGCTTGATCGCCGCCGCGCGCTCGACGAACAGGGCCACCGCACCGTACTGGGAGAGGGCCTCGACGGGCGGCAGATGCGCCGGGTCGGGCAGCGCCAGTGGGGGCACCGGAAACTGGTGTTCGCCCCGGACGTGCAGGGCCGCGCGGCTGGTCACCAGCGCCTTCAGCCTCGGGCTCGCCTCGAGCAGCTCGCTGACTAGCGGCGCGGCCGGTAGGATCTGCTCGAAGTTGTCCAACACCAGCAGAAGCTGCTTGTCGCGCACGGCGTCCTTCAGGCCGTCCACCACCCGCCGGCCCCCCACGTTTTGGATCCGCAGCGTCTGAGCAATGGTCAAGGGGACCAGGTCGGGGTCGCCGACGGGCGCGAGGGCAACGAAGAACGTTCCATCCTCGAACCGGTCGATCACCTCGGCCGCGATCTGCAGGGCCAGGCGGCTCTTGCCGGTCCCGCCGGGACCCGTCAGCGTGAGGAGGCGCAGGCCCTCGGCCAGGAGGCGCTCCCGCGCCGCGGCCACCTCCTTCCCACGCCCAAGCAGCGGCGTGGTGTGCAGCGGCAAGTTGTTCGGTCGGCTCTGCAGGGTGCGGAGTGGGGGGAAATTGGCGGGCAGGTCGTCGCAGCCGAGTTGGAAGATGCGCTCCGGTCGGATCACGTCCTTGAGCCGCTGCTCCCCCAAGTCGATCACCGTGGTCCCGGACGGAAGCACGTCACGCACCAGGTCGTACGTTGACTGCGAGAGCAGGATCTGGCCGCCGTGCGCAGCGGCGCGCAGGCGGGCACAACGGTTGACCGCCGACCCGAAGTAATCCCCCTCCCGCAGTTCGGCCTCCCCAGTGTGCAGCGCCAACCGCACCCGCGGCGACCCCGCCGTCGGCCAGGCGACGCCCGGCAGCGCCCGCTGGAGGTCGGCGGCCGCCGCGACGGCGTCGCTGGCCCGCGCGAAGACAGCGAAGAAGCTATCCCCCTCGCCGTGGCTCTTGACCACTACCCCGCCATGCCGCTCGATCTCGACCGTCAGAAGGGCGTCATGGCGAGCGAGGGCCGGTCGCATCGCCTCCGGATGCTGCTCCCAGAGGGCGGTGCTGCCCTCGATGTCCGTGAGCAGGAACGTCACCGTCCCACCGGGTAGCTCGGTCATGGATGCTCGACTCGCGGACAGCTCCAGGCTATCCGCACGAGCCTACCCCCGGCACCTGTCGGCGTCAAGGAAGTCAGCAGGGGTCGTCTCGGGCCCCGATGGCCGAACGGCGCGGATCACCACGATATACTACGCCGGACGAGGGGATGATGCCTAACGGCGTGCGGCTTGGACTGATCGGCGTCGGCAAGCACGCGGTGGCCTACCACGTGCCGGCCATCGCGGAGCACCCGGATGCTCGACTCGTCGCGGTCTGCGACCCGAGCCCCGAGGCGGCTGGCCGAATCGCGGACGAGGCTGGCGCGCGGCCGTTTGGCGTCGTCGAAGCGATGCTCGAGGCGGCAGATCTAGACGGGGTCATCATCGCCAGCCCTCATACCCTCCACCACCGACACGCGAGCCTGGCGATCGAGCGCGGGCTGCACGTCCTGCTGGAGAAGCCGATGGTGACGCAAACCACCGACGCGCTCGACCTGATTCGACGGGCCGAGTCGGCGGGCGTCCTGCTCGGGGTCGGCTTCAACCGCCACCTCGACCCGGCCAACCTGTACGCCCGCGACGCCATTCGGCGGGGCGCCCTCGGCGAGATCCGGCTCGCGATTGCGATGCAGCTCGGCTATCCGACCACGGGCTGGTACGTCACGAAGGCCCTTGGCGGCGGCGGGCCGCTGACCGGACGGGGGACCCACATGGCCGACCTGATCTGCTGGTACTGGGACAGGCGGCCGGAGCGGGTGACGGCCAGTACGAGCGGGCGCCTCGGCGAGGTCGAGGCCGGCGGGACGTTCATCGTCGACTTCGCGGACGAGCGGCAGTGTACGGTGACGACAGCGAGCGGCGGGCATCGCGACGTCGATCGGATGACGATCTACGGCACGGACGGGGCCCTCGAGGTGCTCCGGCCGCTCGGCTGGCAGTACCGCTGGGACGTCCGCCACTACGGCCGAGGTGGCGAGCCAATCGACGTGCCGGCCTTGCCGAGCGGGTCGACGACGACCGCCAACTTCGTCGAGGCGATCCTTGGACGCGCCGAGCTGAGTGGGACCGCGCTCGAGGGGGCGCGTGCGACCCAGATCGTCGAGGCGGCGTACGAGTCGGCGGCGACGGGCCACGCGGTGGGCCTCCAGGAGCTGACCCTGCCGGGCCGGGTTGCGGAGCCGAGCCCGTGAGGGCCGCGGCGAGCGCGCCGGCCCTGGCGGGTCCAACGGCCGGGCTCGGCCTACGCGGCCGGCTGGCGCGCGAAGTCCGCGACGAGCAGCTCCGCTCGGGATACCTGTTCCTGCTGCCGGCGCTGCTCCACTTCGCGATCTTCGTGGCCTTCCCGTTCGGCTACGCGTTCTACCTCAGCTTCCACGAGTGGAACATGATCGGGAGCATGACGTTCGTCGGCTTCCGCAACTATCAGGAGCTGCTGGCCGACGCGAAGTTCCACGAGACAATCTTCAACACCGCCTACTTCACGCTCGGGGTGATGGCCGGCATCCTGGTCCTCTCGCTCGGGCTGGCGCTGGCGCTGGACCACCAGATGAAGGGGATGAGCCTGTTCCGCGGGATTTACTTTAGCCCGGCGGTGACGTCGGTGATCGTGATCGGCGTGGTCTGGCTGTGGATGTTCCAGCCGGAGTTCGGGCTGATCAATCAGCTCCTGGCACTGATCGGGATCGACGGGCCGCGCTGGGTCTCGGACCCGAGCTGGGCGATGCCCTCGCTCATCCTGACGGCGCTCTGGAAGAACGTCGGCTACTTCTCGGTCATCTTCCTGGCCGGGCTCCAGGGGATCGACGTCAGCTTCTACGAGGCGGCGCGGGTCGACGGGGCGAACCGCCTGGGGACGTTCCGCCACATCACCCTGCCGCTCTTGATGCCGACGACCTTCTTCGTTCTGGTCATGGGCGTAATCCTGTCGTTCCAGGTGTTCGGGCTGGTGTACGTCATGACCGGTGGCGGTCCCGTCGGGGCGACCAAGGTGATCGTGTTCTATCTCTACGAGCAGGCGTTCGTCTTCTTCCGGATGGGCTACGCCAGCGCCGTGGCCTACGTCCTGTTCGCGATCATCTTCGCCCTGACACTGGTCCAGTTCCGGCTGATGGGGAGGCACGTCGAGCTATGAGCGTCGTCGCGGCGCCTGCCCGGCGGCCGATTCGCTGGGAGCGCGTGCTCGGGCGGGCCCTGTTCATCCTCCTGCTGACGCTGGGCGG